>CAXTDH010000050.1:0-11160 GCA_964242405.1 uncultured Rhizobacter sp.
GACCGCTACATCGAGATCTGGAACAACGTCTTCATGCAGTTCAACCGCGACGAAGCGGGCGTGATGCACCGGTTGCCGAAGCCGAGCGTCGATACCGGCATGGGGCTCGAGCGCCTGACCGCGGTGCTGCAGCATGTGCACAGCAACTACGAGATCGATCTCTTCGTCTTCCTGCTCGACGCGGCCAAGAAGGCGGTCGACATCGGCAGCGGCATCGTCGTCGGCGGAGGTACGGCCACCAAGCGCGTGGATGACGACAACGCCGGCTGCGACATCGATTCGCCGTCGCTCAAGGTGATCGCCGACCACATCCGTGCCTGCGCCTTCACCGTCGTCGACGGTGTGATCCCGAGCAACGCCGGCCGCGGTTACGTGCTGCGCCGGATCACCCGCCGGGCGATCCGCCATGGTTACAAGCTGGGCGCGCGCAAACCTTTTTTCCACACCCTGGTCGCGCCGCTGGTCGTCGAGATGGGCGATGCCTATCCCGAGCTGCGCAAAGGCGCACAGCGAGCAACCGACGTGCTGCGACAGGAAGAAGAAGCCTTCTTCCGCACCATCGCCAACGGCATGGAGATCCTGGAACGGGCGCTCACGGCCATCGAGAAGGCGGGCGGCACGGTGCTCGATGGCGATACCGCCTTCAAGTTGCACGACACCTATGGCTTTCCCGTCGACCTGACCGCCGACGTCTGCCGGGAGCGCGGCGTCTCGGTCGATGAAGCCCGCTTCGACGAACTGTTGGGCGAACAGCGCCGGCGCGCCCGGGACGCCGGCAAGTTCAAGGCCGCCGCCGGCCTCGACTACAGCGGCGAGGCGACCACCTTCCACGGCTACGACGGCCTGCACCACGAGACGGCCCGGGTCACGGCCGTCTACGTCGACGGCAGCGCCGTCGAGTCGGCGGCTTCCGGTGACGACGCGGTCGTCGTCCTCGACCACACGCCGTTCTACGCCGAATCCGGCGGCCAGGTCGGCGACACCGGCGAGCTGCGGAGCGGCGCCGCGCGGATGCTGGTCGAGGACACGATCAAGGTCCAGCAGACGGTCTTCGGCCACCACGGCCGCATCGTCGAGGGCAGGATCTCGGTCGGCGACGTGCTGGTCGCGAAGGTCGATGCCGAACGCCGCGCCCGAACCGTCCGCAACCATTCCGCCACGCACCTGATGCACAAGGCGCTGCGCGAGGTGCTGGGCGAGCAAGTGCAGCAGAAGGGCTCGCTGGTGAACGCCGAGCGCACCCGCTTCGACTTCGTCCACCACGGGCCGCTGACCGACGAGCAGATCGCCAGGGTCGAGGCCCTGGTCAACGCTGAGATCCTCGCCAACCACCCGACGCAGGCGCGGACGATGCCCATCGACGAGGCCCAGAAGACCGGCGCGATGATGCTGTTCGGCGAGAAGTACGGCGACAACGTCCGGGTGCTCGACATCGGCAGCAGCCGCGAGCTGTGCGGCGGCACCCATGTGCAGCGCACCGGCGACATCGGCCTCTTCAAGATCGTCGCCGAGAGCGGCGTGGCGGCCGGCGTGCGCCGGGTCGAGGCGGTGACGGGCGACAACGCGCTCGCCTACCTGCAGTCGCTCGAAGGCACGGTCCACCGCCTGGCCGGCGCCCTGAAAGCGGCACCGAACGAAGTGCCGGCGCGGCTCGGCCAGGTGCTCGAGCAGGTGAAGGCGCTCGAGCGCGAACTGGCAGCGCTCAAGTCGCGCGTGGCGAGTTCGCAGGGCGACGACCTGCTGGCCAAGGTGGTCGATGTCAACGGCCTGAAGGTGCTGGCGGCCGAGTTGCGCGGCGCCGATGCGAAGGCGCTTCGCGACACCCTGTTCCGGCTCAAGGACAAGTTGAAGACCGCCGTCATCGTGCTCGCCTCGGTCGAAGGCGCCGACAAGGTGCAGCTCGCGGCCGGCGTCACGGCCGACAGCATCGGCCGGCTCAAGGCCGGGGAGCTCGTCAACTTCGTGGCCGGCCAGGTCGGCGGCAAGGGCGGTGGCAAGCCGGACATGGCGATGGCCGGCGGCACCGAGCCGGCCCGCTTGGACGCAGCGCTCGCCTCGGTGCGCGGCTGGGTCGCCGAGCGGGTCGCCTGACCTGAACGGCGTCGGCCGCAGGCGATGACCCTCACCATCCGCCGCGCCGTGGTGGGCGACGCCGCCGCCTTTGCCAAGCTGTTGAGCGACCCGACGATCGCGGCGGGCCTCCTGCAGTTGCCCTACCCGAACGAGGAACGCTGGCGAACGCTGTTGACCGAGCAGGACCAGCCGGGCAAGGCGGATATCCACCTGGTCGCCGAACGCGACGGCGAGGTGCTCGGATCTGCGGGCCTGATGGCCGTCGGCACGGCGATCCGCCGACGCCATGCGATGACCCTCGGCATCTGGATCGCCGGCCCGGCGCAAGGCCAGGGCGTCGGCACGGCGCTGATGGCGGCGCTTTGCGACTACGCCGACCGCTGGCTGGGCAGCCTGCGTCTGGAGCTGACGGTGTTCGCCGACAACGATGTCGCGCAGCGGCTCTACCGCAATTTCGGCTTCGAGGTGGAGGGGCGGTTCAAGGGTTACGCGATGCGCAACGGGCGCTACGAGGATGCGCTGGCGATGGCCCGCTTCCATCCCGATCCGCCGCTGATCGTGGCCGCCGATTGAGTGTCGGCGGCGCGCCGCGCCATCGCCGAGCGGGCGTCAACCCACCGGCGCCCAGAACACCGAGAACCAGCCTTGCTCGTCCGTCCAGTGCACCGGCGTGCCGAATCCGGCAGCCGTGAGCAGCCCGGCGAATGCGTCGGGCGTGTACTTGCAGGAGTTTTCGGTGTGGATGCGCTCGCCGATGGCAAAGTGCCGCTCCGCGCCCGGCCAGCGAACGCTGAGCGCCTGCCGGGCCTCCAGGTGCATCTCGACACGCGAACGCAGCGCGTTCCAGAGGCCGACATGGCGCCACTGCGTCGGGTCGAAGTCGCTGCCGATCAGGCGGTTGAGGTGGCGCAGCAGGTTCAGGTTGAACGCCCCGGTGACGCCCAGGGCGTCGGCATAGGCGGCTTCGAGCAGTGGCGCCGGCTTGACGCGGTCGACGCCGATCAGCAAGCCGCCGCCCGCGGCCTGCTCGCGGACGCGGCGCAGGAAGCCGAGCGCTTCGTCGGGCGTGAAGTTGCCGATGCTCGAGCCGGGGTAGAAGAACACCGGCCTGCCGCCGCCGACCGCCTCGTCCGGCAAGTCCAGGCTGCCGGAGAAGTCGACGCCCAGGCCCCAGACATCGAGTTGCGGATACTCCCGTTGCACCCGGCGCAGGGCGTCGTGCAGGAAGTCGACCGAAATATCGACCGCGATGTAGCGCTGCGGCTCGAGCAAGGGAAACAGTCGGGCCGCTTTTTCGCAGTTGCCCGCGCCCAGATCGATCAGGCAAGCGCCGACGCCCACGTGGGCCGCCATCTCCGCGCCCCGGGCCGCAAAAATCGAAGCCTCGGTGCGCGTCGGGTAGTACTCCGGCAGTTCGGTGATCGCCTCGAACAGGTGCGAACCCAGCCGGTCGTAGAGGTACTTGGGCGACACCCGGGCGTGTGCCTGCAGCAGGCCGGCCTGTGCTTCGGCGCGTTCGTAGGCCGGGTCGGCCGCATGGCGCTGGATGAATCGGGGTGTACGGGCTGGGGTCATGGTTGGGGGTGGCGCAGTGAGCAGTTCGACCCGCAGGGTAGGATAAATTTCCGTCGGCTGCTCGTGCCGATAGGGCGCAGGGGCGGGTTGCGCCGGCTTCGACCGTGCGGATGCCTCGGTGACGGTGCCGTTGGCGCCGATCGGGGCACTGATGAAATCCACCTGAGCGCTGCTGGCGGTTCGGGCCGAGCCCCGCCGGCCGGCCGCGGCCGATAATTCATCCCTCAAGAGGGAGCTGCCATGACCAACCCGATCCAGATCGGCTTTTCGATCAACGAAATCCTCGCGCTCGCGACGCTCGCGACCGGGGGCTGTTGGGTTGCCTGGAGGCTGAAGATGCGCCGACCGGAGGGGCTGCCCGAGAAGAAGCCGCTGTGGGTCAGCTTCGGTGCCGAACTTTTCATCGTCGTCGCCCTGATGTTCAGCTGCCGGGTGGCGGTCGCCGATTGGCCCAAGGTGCCCTCGGGCTCGATGGAGCCGACGCTGCGGGTCGGCGATTACCTGCTCGTCAACCACCTGGCCTACGGCCCGCGCCTGCCGTTCACCAACACCGCCATCGAGTTCGGCCAGCCGCAGCGCGGCGACGTGGTCGTGTTCCGCTTCCCGCTCGACGTGTCGGAGTTCTATGTCAAGCGGCTGGTCGGCCTGCCGGGCGACATCGTCAGGTTCGAGGACGGCAAGGTCAGCGTGAACGGGGCGCTCGCCCAGGCCGAAGTGGTCAGCGAGGGGACGGGTGCCGGTGTCAAGCCGGAGGACCGCGGCCAGTGGCTCGTGCAGGAAACCGTCGGCGGCCAGAGCCGGACGGTCAAGATCAACCCCTTCGTCATGGGCCGGCAGGCGCCCAGCGGCATGGGTCCGAGTTGTCAGGTCGAGCGGCCCGGGGCGTGGCAGTGCACCGTGCCGGCCGACAGCTACCTGATGATGGGCGACAACCGCGACAACTCCGCCGATTCGCGTGTCTGGGGCTTCCTGCCGAAGGCCGAGGTCTACGGCAAGGCGGTGCGGGTGCTGTTCAACTTCGGCGACATGTCGCGGGCGTTGAAGCAACTGTGATGACCGGCAGGGCAACCAGCGCGGCGGCCGGCGAGCGCCGTGATCTCGCCGGCCGGCACATCCTGCTCGGGCTCTCCGGCGGCATCGCCTGCTACAAGTCGGCTGAACTGGTGCGGCTGTTGACGAAGGCCGGGGCCACGGTGCAAGTGGTGATGACCGAGGCAGCGGCGCAGTTCATCACACCCGTGACGATGCAGGCGCTCTCCAACCGGCCGGTGGTGCTCAGCCAGTGGGATGCGCGCGAGCCGAACAACATGGCCCACATCAACCTGAGCCGCGAGGCCGATGCACTCGTCATCGCCCCTGCGAGCGCCGATTTCATCGCCAAGCTCGTGCAGGGCCGCGCCGACGAACTTCTCAGCCTGATGTGCCTGGCCCGGCCGGTCGAGCGCTGCCCGTTGCTGGTGGCGCCGGCCATGAACCGGGAGATGTGGGCGCACCCTGCCACGCAGCGCAATTTGCTTCAGGTCGTCGCCGATGGCGCTCGCCTGCTCGGCCCTGGCAACGGCGACCAGGCCTGCGGCGAGACCGGCGATGGCCGGATGCTGGAGGCGAGCGAGCTGCTGGCCGAGATCGTCGCTTCCTTCCAGCCCAAGCGGCTCGCCGGCCGTCGGGTATTGATCAGCGCCGGACCGACGTTCGAGCCGATCGACCCGGTCCGCGGCCTGACCAACCGGTCGAGCGGCAAGATGGGTTTCGCGATCGCCCGGGCGGCTGCCGAAGCAGGTGCCGAGGTGACGCTCGTGGCCGGCCCGCTGAGCCAGCCGACACCGCGTGGCGTGCGCCGCATCGACGTCGTCACGGGGCAGCAGATGTTCGATGCCGTGCTGGCCCTGGCACCGCAGCACCGGATCTTCATCGCGGCCGCGGCCGTGGCCGACTGGCGGCCGGCGCAGCTCGCCGATCACAAGCTCAAGAAGACCGCCGACCGGGCGGTGCCGGCGTTCGAGATGGTCGAAAACCCGGACATCCTGGCAGCGGTCGCCCGGCTGCCCGACCGGCCGTTCTGCGTCGGTTTCGCGGCCGAGAGCCACGACCTGATCAGGCATGCGCGGGAGAAGCGCGTCCGCAAGCAGGTGCCGCTGATCGTCGCCAATCTCGGTCCGGCGACCTTCGGCCGTGACGACAACACGCTGACGCTGGTCGATGCCGACGGCGAGCGCGAATTGCCGCCAGGCGACAAGCTGACGCTCGCCCGGCTGCTGGTCGCCGACATCGCCCGGCGCCTCGAGTCTGCCTGATGCCAATGCGGCTTTCGGCGCGACGACCGACGTCGTGCGTGACGTAACGACCGACATGACGCACGCCCCGACGACCGACGCCACCCCGAGCGTGACGAACGCCCCGACGACCGACGCCACCCCGAGCGTGACGGTCGACCCGACGACCGACGCAACCCCCAGCGTGACGGTCGACCTGAAGGTGCTGGACGCCCGCATCGCCGAGCGGCTGCCCGCCTATGCCACCGACGGCAGCGCCGGGCTCGATCTGCGCGCCTGCATCGATGAGCCGCTGCTGCTCGCCCCGGGCGAGACGCGGCTCATTCCGACCGGGCTGGCGCTGCACATCGGCGACCCGGGGCTCGCGGCGATCATCCTGCCGCGGTCGGGGCTCGGACACAAGCACGGCATCGTCCTCGGCAACCTGGTCGGGTTGATCGATTCCGATTACCAGGGGGCGCTGATGGTGAGCTGCTGGAATCGCGGCAGCGAGCCGTTCACCGTGGAGCCGTTCGAGCGGATCGCGCAACTGGTGATCGTGCCGGTCGTGCAGGTCGCCTTCCGGGTGGTGGAAGACTTTGCAGAGAGCGAGCGCGGCGCGCGCGGTTTCGGCTCGACCGGTCGGGCCTGAAGCCAGGCGGGCCCCCCGATTTCGGGGGGTACTCGCCGGTATACAGGGGCCAGGCGATGGTGCACGATGACTGATGACCTGGGTCCGATGCCACCGTCCGGTGGCCGTGACGCAAGGGCGGCCGATCGTCTGTAAGGTGCACCGGTTGCACCCGAACGCTGAAGGAGCGAGACATGAACTACCTGACTGCCAACGCCGCCAAGGCCGCTTCGGCCCTCGCGCTGGTTCTGGCCTCGGCCCAGGCCCCGGCGATGATCGTCAGCTACAACGTGACCCTGTCGGGGGCGCAGTCGGTGCCGAGCATCGCCTCCACTGCATTCGGCAGCGCGACCGTGACCGTTGACGACGTGCTCAACACCGTCGGTGTGGTGCTCTCGTTCAGCGGGCTCACCGGTGGGAATGCGAATGCCGCCCACATTCACTGCTGCGTCGCTACCAGTGGTACAGCGCCGGTCGTGATCCCGTTCTCTGGTTTCCCGAGCTCTATCAGTGGAACCTACTCCAACACCTTCGCCGGGATCAGCGCCGCCAACATTGCCGGCATCGAGGCGGGGCTGGCCTACATCAATATTCACAACGCCGCCTTTCCGAACGGCGAGATCAGGGGCAACATCCTGGCGGTGCCGGAACCGGACACTTATGCGCTGATGGCCCTCGGCCTGGGCACAGTGGCAATGGCTGGCCGCCGGCGCAGGCGGGGCGCCCGACAAGGCGACTGACCGGTGCGGCTCGAGCGGTGCGACCGATCGGCGTCGCCGACGAAGCCGCTGATCAGTGCAGCCGGGCGCCCGGCGGCGCGCTCGTCATCACGCTGACGGCCGATTCGCCCACGCTCCCGCTCTCGTTCTCCTCGGCAGTCGCCTCGCGTACCGCCATCACCTTCAAGGCCAACCGCAACGCCATTCCGGCGAGCGGGTGGTTGCCGTCGAGCACGACGTGCGTCGGGTAGACCTCGGTGACGGTGTAGATGGCATCGGCCGGCATGTCGGGCGTGATCGCCCCGGGCGGTACGCCGTCGAACTGCATGCCGACCTCGGTCGCCTCCGGCACCACCGAGCGTTCCTCGAAGAACACCAGGGCCGAGTCGTAGTCGCCGAAGGCATGCTCGGGCTCCAAGTGAAGGTTCGCCTCGAAACCGGCCTCCTGCCCGATCAGTGCTTGCTCGACCTTGGCCAACAAGTCCTCACCACCGACGAAGAACTCGACCGGCTCGGCGAGCTCGTCGATCGCTACGCCTTGAGCGTCTTGCAGGAGCCAGGTGAGGGCGACGACGCAGGGGGGTGAAATCCGCATCGGCGGAATCATCGCACAATCGTTTCGATGGATATCACCCTCGCGACGGCCCTGCTCGGCGGCCTGGCGCCGAAGGATTTCATGCGCCGCCACTGGCAGAAGAAGCCCCTGCTGATCCGTGCTGCCGAGCCGGCAGCGGCGGGAGTGGTGACGCGCTCCGCGCTCTTCGAGCTGGCCGGGCAGGAGCAGGTGGAGTCGCGCCTGGTGCGTCGCGGCGGCCCGGCGGGCTGGACGCTTCGCCAGGGCCCATTCACCCGCCGTTCGCTGCCGGCGCTCGGCGAGCCGGGCTGGACGCTGCTGGTGCAGGGGCTCGATCTGCATCTGCCGGCTGCCCGAGACCTGCTGGAGCGCTTTCGCTTCCTGCCCGATGCACGCCTCGACGATGTGATGGTCTCGTATGCCAGCGACGGGGGCGGCGTCGGCCCGCATGTCGACTCCTACGACGTCTTCCTCCTGCAGCTGCACGGGCGACGCCGCTGGCGCGTTGCGCCGCCGGGCGACTCGACGCTGCAACCGGGCCTGCCGCTCAAGATCCTCGCCCGCTTCGAAGCCCGGGATGAATGGCTGCTCGAGCCCGGCGACCTGCTCTACCTGCCGCCCGGCTATGGGCACGACGGCATTGCCGACGGCGAGTGCCTGACGGCGTCGATCGGCTTCCGGGCACCGGCCCGCGACGAGTTCGGCCGCGACATCCTGCAAAAGGCGCTCGATGGCGACGATCCGGAGCAACGCGGCCCGCTCTACCGCGATCCGAATCAGCCGGCGACCGACGAGCCGGCGCGCATCCCGGCGGCGCTGCAGGCGTTCGGTGCCGAAGCGGTTGAGCGGCTGCTGGGCGACCGGGCCGCGCTCGACTGCGCCCTCGGCGAGGTGCTGAGCGAGCCCAAACCGGGTGTCTGGTTCGACCCGCCGACCGATGCCACGGTGCCCGCGACGGCACAAGGCCTCTGCCTGGACTGGCGGACGCGCATGCTGTACGACGATCGCTACGTCTTCATCAACGGCGCATCCTTTCGCGCGGCGGGCCGTGATGCGCGGCTCATGCGCTCGCTCGCCGACCGGCGGCGACTCGGCGCCCGTGACATCGGGTCGCTGAGCTCGGAGGCGCGCGAGCTGCTCGGCGATTGGCAGGCGGCCGGTTGGTTGCACCACGAGCCGGAGACGCGTCGTGAGCGATGAGGCGAGTCGGCTCGGCGCGCCTGCCGACTCATGGCCTCGTCCGATCGCCTCACCGCCGGCTTTCAGATTCGCTTGAGGCCGTTTCACAACAGTCACCGCCCTGCGTTCCCGGCGACCGTCATCGGGATCTAGGGAAAATACCTATCGCCGTCTATACTCAGCGGCTGTGCTTTTCTTTCCACGTCCAAGTGCGGGAAAGGCATGGACGGCGCCTGGCGAGTTCGCGGCCCGACCTTCCGGTGCCGGCCCTGTGGGCCACTGGCTCCTCGGCCAGGCCAACCATCACTGATCGATTCAAGAGATTCCAAGGAAACACCATGAACAAGTCGCTTCTGCTCGCCTCCTTCGTCGCTGTCATCGCCCTGTCTGCCTGCAGCAAGAAGGATGAGCCGGCCGCTGAAGCCGCTTCGGCCGCTGCTGCTCCGGCGGTCGCCGCGACGTCGACCGATGCGGCCAGCGCCGTGATGGCTGCAGCTTCCGCCGCGGCCGACACTGCCTCTTCGGCCGTCACGGCAGCTTCAGGTTCGGTGGCGGACGCTGCCGAAGCCAGCAAGGACGCCGCCGCCAAGGCAGCCGACGCCGCCAAGGATGCTGCCGGCAAGGCAGCCGATGCCGCCAAGGACGCCGTCAACAAGTCGGCCGACGCGATGAAGAAGTGATACGCCGGTTCGCGCCTCGGGCGCGAACGCGTCGAAGCACGGGCCACCTTCGGGTGGCTTTTTCACGCCTGCCGCCGTTCAGCCGACCCGCAACCAGTCGACGCCGAGGAGCGGATCGGCCACGGTGATGTCGTCGCTCGCCCTGCCGGCCACAGGCGCCAGGGCCTCGCGGACGAGCGCCGGGCGGTTGTTTTCCCGGCTCAGGTGCGCCGCCACGATGTGCCGCAGCTTCGGGTGCAGGCAGGCGGCGAGGATCTGCGCCGACAGGTCGTTGGCGAGATGGCCGAAGCGGCCGCCGATCCGGCGCTTCACCGACGCCGGGTAACGCGACGCCGCGAGCAGCTCGCGGTCGTGGTTGCATTCGAGCAGCAAAGCGTCGCAACCCTGGAGGTGCTCGATCAGGTGCGGCGTCATGGAGCCGACATCGGTCAGCACGCCGAGCCGTGAACCACCGTCGCCGAGTGTCAGCTGCAACGGTTCCTCGGCGTCGTGGGCGACGGTGAAGGGCTGCAGCAGCAAATCGTTGACCGCTATGGGCTGGCCGTCACGGGCAAAGCGGAGCAGCGGCCCGACATCCGGCTCGCCGATCGCCCGCCAGGTGCCGCGGCTCATCCAAAGGGGCAGGTTGTGGCGCCGTGCCAGCGTCAGCGCACAGCCGACGTGGTCGCCGTGTTCATGGGTGATGAAGATGGCGTCCAGATCCCAGGTCGCCAAGCCGGCCCGCGCCAGGCGCAGCCCGAGCTCCTTGAGCGAGAAGCCGCAGTCGATCAGCACCCGGCTGGTGGTCGTGCCGCTGCGTGCTTCGACGACGGCCGCATTGCCGCTGCTGCCACTGCCGAGACTGCAAAAGCGCATCACCGTCGGCGACTTCCCTGGGTCGCGGCGTTACTTCAACTCGTCGAACAGCATCTGGGTGATGCGCTTGCCGGCTTCGCCGTTTTCCGGGGCGCCCTGGTTGTTCAGGACGGTCACGTTGCTGCGCTCGCCTTCGGCCTTGACGGCCACACGGTACTTCGCCGGGCCGCCGAGGTCGGTCTTCTTGCCGAAGCTGAAGATCTTCTGAAAGAGGTTCGGCTCTTCCCGCCCGGCCAGCGCCGGATCGACATAGCGGACGAAGTAGACGCCCTGAGTGCGGTCACGGTCTTCGACGGTGAAGCCGCTCCGGTCGAGCGCGACGCCGACCCGGCGCCAGGCGCGGTCGAAGCCGTCGTCGACCTGCAGCGTCGCCGCCGGCTGGCCGTCGACGAGCCGCGCACGGGTCGCTGCGGCTGAAGTGCCGCCCGCGGAGGTGCCCTGAGGACCGGTCGCCTTCGCCACCACGTCCTCGCGGGCGCCCAGCTTCAACATCAGCCGCGACAGCAATTCGCCTTCGAGTTGCGGGTCGATCGGCCGGGGCTGCCAGGTCGTCTGATCCTTGCGGTTGTCGACATAGACCTCCATCATGCCGCGGTGGGTGATGTAGATCTCGGTGCCGCCC
>CAXTDH010000051.1:0-11134 GCA_964242405.1 uncultured Rhizobacter sp.
CTGCCAGGGCTTCGACCAGTACGCCAACGTGCGCCCGACCCGCATCCTGCCCGGCATCGACGGCCCGCTGAAGCGCTGCGCCACGTCCGACCTCAACTGGGTCATCGTCCGCGAGAACTCCGAAGGCGAATACGCCGGCGTCGGCGGCCGCGTGCACCAGGGCCACCCGATCGAAGCCGCGACCGACGTCTCGATCATGACCCGCGCCGGCGTCGAACGCATCATGCGCTTCGCCTTCAAGCTCGCGCAGTCGCGCCCACGCAAACTGCTGACCGTGATCACCAAGAGCAACGCGCAGCGCCACGCGATGGTGATGTGGGACGAGATCGCGCTGCAGATTTCGAAGGAGTTCCCGGACGTGACCTGGGACAAGGAGCTCGTCGACGCCTCGACCGCGCGCATGATCAACCGGCCGGCCTCGCTCGACACGATCGTCGCGACCAATCTGCATGCCGACATCCTGAGCGACCTGGCCGCAGCGCTCGCCGGCAGCCTCGGCATCGCCCCCACCGGCAACATCGATCCCGAGCGTCGTTACCCGTCGATGTTCGAGCCGATCCACGGCTCGGCGTTCGACATCATGGGCAAGGGTCTGGCCAATCCGGTCGGCACGTTCTGGTCGGTCGTGATGATGCTCGAGCACCTGGGCGAAGCCGAAGCTGCCGAGCGCGTGATGCGCGCCATCGAGCAGGTCACTGCCGACCCGAAGCTGCACACGGCGGACCTCGGGGGGAAGGCCACGACAGCGCAAGTCACGCAGGCCGTGTGTGAACGGGTGGCGGCCAGCACCCAGCGCAAGGCCGCCTGACGCCCGCGTCTACGCCAGCACCTGGCGCGCGGTGTCCATGAACGGCACGTCGAACGGTCAGCGGCTCGAATTCATCTCGAACGCTCGGCGCGACTTCGGATTCGTCAGCTTCAGGACGACGATCGCGGCGGCGCTGACCAAGCCGATAGCCGACAAGACGATTGAGAACATGGTGGGCTCCTCAGGCTCATGACAGACGACTAAGTATAAACCCTAGGTTGGCATCGTGCTTTGTATTCAGGGCACACGCACCATCAACTGCCCAACTCCGCGCAGAAGTGGCTGTTCCGCCCGCGCCGCTTCGCTTCGTAGAGCGCCCCGTCAGCCCGCCGCAACAGGCCCGCTTCGTCGCCCTCGCCCGCCGCGCAGAAGGCGATGCCGATGCTGGCCGTGACCCGGAGCGGGCCGTCGTTCAGCACCATCGGCTGCTCGAGCGCCCGGTTGAGCTTGTCGGCGATGGTGGACGCGTCCTCGGGCGTGCGCAGCTCCTCCAGAATGATCGTGAACTCGTCGCCCCCCAGCCGCGCGACGGTGTCGGAGGCCCGCACCGTCGACTGCATCCGGTGGGCGAACACCTTGAGCACTTCGTCGCCGGCCTCGTGGCCCAGGGTGTCGTTGATGTCCTTGAAGTGGTCAATGTCGAGGAACAACAAGGCCATCGGCTTGCCCCGCGCCGACCGTGCCATCGCCCGGTTCAGCCGGTCACGGAACAACGCCCGGTTCGGCAGGCCGGTCAGCGTATCGAATTCGGCCAGGCGGCGCAGCCGTCCTTCCTCGAGCTTGTGGCCGCTGATGTCCGAATAGGTGCCGGTGATGCGCAGCGCCCGCCCGCGCTCGTCGCGCTCCACGACCCGCCCGCGCATCCGGACCCAGATCCAGTCGCCGAGTATGTGCAGGATCCGGAACTCGGCCTCGAAGAGCGGCGTCTCGCCGACGACGGCGGTGCGTGCGCTGGCCGTCATCGCCGACAGGTCGTCCGGATGAACCATGCGGTGCAGTGCGTCGACCGTCAATTCGCCCGCCGCGGCCGGCTCACCGCGGAGGACTTCCCACTGGGCACTCAGGTAGACGGTGCGGGTGGGCAGATTCCAGTCGAAGAGCACCTGGCCCGAGCCCTCGAGGGCGATGCTGAGGCGCTCCTCGCTCCGGGCCTGGCGGATCTCGGCCTCGTAGCGGGCCGTGATATCGGTCGCGAGCGCATAGAGGCCGCTGACCGCGCCTTGCGGACCGAGCTCGGGGACGAGCGTGAATTCGACCCGCCGCGGCCCGCCGACGCTCGCCAGATGTCGCTCGTAGCACACCTTGACGCCCGTCAGCGCCCGCTCGATGTGGTGCCGGAAACCGTCGTGCGCCGCCTCGCCGTAGACCTCGCGCAGGCTGCGGCCGATGAGCGACGCCGGGTCCACCTGCAGCCAGTCGGCATAAGCGCGGTTGGCGAACCGGAAGCGCTGCTCCAGGTCGAGCCGCGACACCAGCGCCGGCATGTTGTCGGTGAGCAGGCGCAGCTGCTCTTCGCTGTCGCGAAGCGCCGCGGTCGCCTCCATCAGCTCCGCCTGCGCCGACTTGCGCTCGGTGATGTCGAGATGCGTGCCGACGATCCGGATCGGCTCCCCCTTCGGCCCGCGCTCGACGATCATCGCCCGGCTGAACAGCCACACGTAGCGGCCGTCACGGTGCAGCATCCGGTGCTCGCAGTCGTAGGCCGGCGTCTTGCCCTTCAGGTGCGGGATGATCGCCGCCGCAACGCCGGCCTGGTCATCCGGGTGGATCAGCGCTCGCCACGAGGGCAGCGCGCGCATGTCGTCCTCCGACTCGTAGCCGAGCAAGCGCCGCTCGCGGGCGTTGGTGACGAAGGCGTCCGACGGCACATGGAGCTCCCAGAGGCCGAGATCCGCGCCATGCAGCGCCTGCTCGACCCGGTCGACCGCGACCTGTCGTTCGCGATCGGTCAGCGCAGACGCGAGGAGCGCTTCACGGCGCCGGCGCTGATCGAGCCAGAGGCTGCCGGCCGAGACGAAGATGAAGGCTGCCAACATGCCGCCCGCCTGCCACGCGCGGTCCAGCCAAGGCGCCAGGATCGCCGAAAGATCGCGGCTCACCACGGCAACGAGCGGTGCGTCGTGGTGGGCCGCGCTGCGGTCTAGCGCCCGCAGGCCGACGAGCCGCGTCGACCCGCCGATCCGACGGACGGCGTTGCCGGTCGCGGCGCGCTTCGCGTCGGCACCGTGCTGCAAGGGTGCGAGCAGCGCCGCCACGTCGTCGGACGCCAGGCGCGAGTCGGCCGTGGCATCGGGCACATCCAGGGACACGGCGCCCCGCTGGTGCACCAGGGCAGCCCGCATGTCGGACGCGTAGAGCACCGAACTCAGGAGGACACTGAAATACTCCGGGTCGAGCGTGGCCGTCACCACGCCGGCGAAGCGGCCGTCGCCGTCGGTCAGCGATCGGCTGGCAACGACCACCCAGGTGCCTACCGTGGTGCGGAACGGTGGCGAGACGAACAGCCGGGTGGCATCGCCACTGCGGCGCGGCACGTCGAAGAAGTCGCGCATGGCGAAGTTCTTGCCGACCAAGTCGGGGCGCGACGAAGCGACCACGGTGCCGTCGGCGGAAAACCACAGCATCGAGCTGAAGCCGGGCATGGCGTCGGTCAGCAGGCGCAGCTGTGCCGTGGCGCTCGGCCGGTCGCCGGAAGGGCCGCGAGCGAGTTCCCGGGCCACCCCGAGCAGCGCCTTGTCGGCGCCGACCAGTTGCCGGCTCAGGTTTTCGTCGATGACCCTGGCCTGTCCCTCCAGACGCTGGACCTCGGCTTCGCGAACGCTGCGATGTTCACGGACGAGCACTGCGGTCATCGCGCCGGCGATGACGAGCTGCAAGGCGATCAGCAGGATCCACTCGACGCCGAACCGGCGGTGACGTAGGCTTTGCATCTGGATCGGGTCGTCTTGGGGTGCAGGCGGGGCGGGCGGTCGTGGCGGAATGCTAGGAGACGGCAGCCCTCGTCATACCGTCGAAAGCGGCGTCGAAAGCGGCGTTGTTCGGAGCAAGACCGGCCAGCGCGCAAGCTCATGCTGGGCCCGCGCCGCCGGACCGACAATCGACGCCGGAAGCGAGCCGCTCCGGTCTGCTGCCTTGCATCGCCATCCGGCGCCCTCACCTGCCCTTTCGATGACCGACGACACCCCCGGCACGCTTGCCGCCCCCACCGCCTTGGCGCCGGCCGCTTCGGCTGCCTCCGCCGCTACTTTCAAGCTGCCGAACCCCCGCCACGAGCGGCGCATACCGCCCGCGCTGACGCCGGCGCAGTTCGAGCGCGTTCGCCAGGCGGCCTTCAACCTGCCCCAGGTCGTCAAGCCGGCGGACTTCATCGCCGAACAAACGGAGGGCTTCGAGGAGCACCTCGACCGCCTCGGCTACATCCTGCTGCAAAAGGCCGCGGCAGGCGCGCGCCCGAGCCGCTGGATCGCCCCGGCGCTGCTGGCCACCGCCCTGCAGCATCTGGAGGCCGTCGGCACCGGCCCAAGCGTGCGGGCGACGATGGCCGATCGTAGCGCCGCGCTCGAGGCGCTCGGCATCGCGCGCCAGGGCGACGCCTGGGAGCGCCTGCTGATGCACCCGATCCGGCTGTCGCTCGCCGGCTGGCGGGTGCCGGTCGCCCATCGGGTGCCGGTGGCCGAAGCGGCCGTCTGGTCGTACTACCGGACGGGCGACAAGGCGGCGCTGCTGACCGCGCTCGGCCCCGGCAGTGCCTACCCGTACGCCGCCGAGCTGGGCGTGCACCTCGAGTCGCTGCTCGGCCGAAGCGAAGCTTTCAGCATGGCGCACGTCGATTCCTTGCTGCCGCGTTTGCAGGCGGAATGCGCCCGGCCGCTGGCGGTCGCCGAACTGAAGGCCGCCTGCTCCCGCGCGCAGGACCGCTGGGAGCACCGTGCCGCCGAGCTCGACACCCTCGCCGGCCTGAACAGCGAGCTGGCCTTCCAGGGCTATCCCGACACCTTCCCGAAAGCGCGCAACCTGCAGCGCAGCGTGACGCTCTACGTCGGCCCGCCGAACAGCGGCAAGACGCACGCCGCCTTCGAACGGCTCGCCCAGGCCCACGACGGCGCCTACCTCGCGCCGCTGCGCCTGCTGGCGCTCGAGGGCCGCGACCGGCTGGTCGGCCGGGGCGTCGCCTGCTCGCTGCTGACCGGCGAGGAGAACGTGCCGGCACCGGATGCGCGCGTCGTCTCCAGCACCATCGAGATGGTCAACACCAGCAAGCCGATCGAGGTGGCGGTGATCGACGAAGCGCAGATGATCTTCGACGACTACCGCGGCTGGGCCTGGACGCAGGCGATCGTCGCCGTGCCGGCCAACGAGGTCATCGTCATCTGCTCGGCCTATGCGGTGCCCGCGATCCAGAACCTGCTCGGCCTGTGTGGCGAGCGCTGCGAGGTGCGGCACTTCGAGCGCAAGCAGCACGTCGAGCTGCTCGCCGCGCCGGTGCCGATCGCGGCGCTCAAGAAGGGCGATGCGGTGGTGGCGTTCAGCCGCCGCGAGGTGCTGATGCTGCGTGATCAAATCGCTGCCGGTGGCAAGGCGGTGTCGGTCATCTACGGCGCACTGCCGCCGGAGGTGCGTAGGCGCGAGGCCGAGCGCTTCGCGCAGGGCGAATCGCACATCCTGGTCGCGACCGATGCGATCGGCATGGGCCTGAACCTGCCGATCCGGCGCGTGCTCTTCAGCACGATGACGAAGTTCGACGGCCAGGGCGACCGGGCGCTGTCGGAGTCGGAAGTGCACCAGATCGCCGGCCGCGCGGGGCGCTTCGGCATCCACGAGGAAGGTTTCGTCGGCGTGCTGAAAGAGGCCGAACCGGCGGCCGCGCGGATGCTGAAGGAGCTGCTGCCGAAGACGCCGCGGGCGCCCGCCAATTTCAAGGCGCCGGTAGCGCCGAACTGGTGGCATGTCGACACCATCTCCAAGCGGCTCGGGCTGTCGAAGCTGCGCGAGGTGCTCGGCGTCTTCATGCAGCAGTTGAAGCTCGACGACGCCCATTTCGCGGTCGCCGAACTCGAACAGATGCTGGAGCTCGCCGAGCAGCTCGACCGCAGCGCCGGCAAGCTGTCGATGAAGGAGCGCTTCATCTACGCCCAGGCTCCCGTCGACACCCGAACCGATGCGCAGGTCCAGGAGTTTCTCGGCTGGACGCACCGCCATGCGCTCACCGGCAAGGCGGGCAAGCCCTGGTTCCTCGACGAGGTCGACGGCCACAGCCGGCTCGAACGGATGGAGCAGGCGCTCAGGGCCTGCACGCTCTGGCTCTGGCTCGACCTGCGCTTCCCCGACGTCTTCGGTCACCTCGAGGCGGTGCTCGCCTTGCGCAGCCAGCTCAACGACGGCATCGAGCGCCAACTGACCGGCAAGAAGCCGCTGGCCCAGGCGCGCGGCGGCCGGCGTTAACAGAGTGCGGAGGCGCTCGCAGCGCCTTCGCGGTAACGCCGCAGTGTGTACGCCGCGCTTCGTGATGCGCCTTCGGAGCGGCTCAAGAAGCAGCAGCGGGGACCGATAGAACGAGGCAATGCACGACGCGGCACCTCTTCGATGAACCTCGGCGCCTGAATACCCGCGTGGCTCGGCGGGCGGTCGCATGACGCCCTCGGCGCACTGCACCCGAGGCCCCGGTGGGTGCCCTATTCGGCCGACGAGCCGGTGGCGGGCACCTTCCGGGCGCGTCAGCTCCAGGCGGTGCTGCGGCTCGCGCCGCTGACCTTGCTGGCCAATGCGCTCACCGTCTTTCTGATCGTCCTCGTCTTCTGGAACGCCAGCACCCGGCTGTTCCTGGTTCCCTGGGCACTGCTGATCTCGCTCTGCGTGGCGCTCGGCATCCGTGACCATTGGCGAACTCGCCGGCGCCCACCAAAGCGGACAGCGGCGGTGCGGGCGATGAGCAAGGCGACGGTGCATGCCGCCCTGCTGTCGGGTCTCTGGTCCGTCTCGCCGCTCGTGCTGCTTTCGAGCGCCGACGGCGCCCAGCAGATCCTGCTGATGGCGGCGATGACCGGGATGATCTGCGCCGGCGGTTTCGCGCTCGCCACGGTGCCGGTCGCCGGCACCGCCTTCGTCCTGATCCTCGGCATCGGCACCACGGCATCGCTGTTCACCGCCCAGTACTCGCTTGCCTGGCAGGGCGCCTCGATGCTGGTGATCTACTGCTACATCGTCATCGCCAGCGTCTGGTCGACGGCCCGGATGTTCGGCGCCCGCCTGATGGCCGAGGCCGAGGCCGAACACCAGACGGAACTGGTCGGCCTGCTGCTGCGCGACTTCGAGGAGAACGCCAGCGACGCGCTCTGAGAAGTCGGCCCCCGGGGCTGCCTCTGCCGTGTCTCGCCCCGGCTCGCCGCCTTGTTCGGCAGCGCCGCCGAAGCCCTGACCGGCGCCTCCCTGCTCGATCTGCTGCGCGCCCGGGCCGGGGGAGCGGATGGGGACGGCGCCACCTCGGCCCGGGAGATCGAGGCGATCGAACGGCACTTCGCCGCGGCGACGCCGTTCCGCGATCTGCCGCTGGCCGTGCAGATCGACGGGCAACCCTGCTGGTGGTCGCTGACCGCCAAGCCGTTGCCCGATGCCGACGGCCGTCCGATGGGCTGGCGCGGGGTTGCGGCCGATGTGACCGAAACCCAGCGTGCCAATCGGCGACTGCTCTGGCTCGCCCACTTCGACCCGTTGACGGGGGTCGCGAACCGGCATCGGCTGCGCGCCGACATGGCGAGTCTGCTCGACTCGCCAACAGTCGCCGACCGAAGCTTCGCCGTCCTCTGCCTCGATCTCGATCACTTCAAGCTGGTCAACGACACCCTCGGCCACACGGTCGGCGACGGCCTGCTTCGCGAGGTGGCGAAGCGCCTGCGCGAGCTGACGCGCAGCGGCGACACGGTCGCGCGCCTCGGCGGCGACGAGTTCGCGATCATCCTGCGCGGCATCGCCTCCAGTGCCGAGGCCGAAGTGCTCACCCAGTGCATCGTCGACGGCCTGGCCGTGCCCAGCGAGGTGCAGGGCGCCCGGCTCGTCGCCCGGGCCAGCATCGGCGTGGCGCTCGCTCCGCGCGACGGCGACGACATCGACAACCTGCTCAACCACGCCGACCTGGCGCTCTACGCGGCCAAGGCCGATGGGCGCGGCCGTCTCCGCGTGTTCAATGCGCAGATGGCGACCGTCACCCGGCGGCGGCTGCGCGTCGAACAGGCGCTGCGCGGCGCGCTCGACCGCGGCGAGATGTGGCTCGCCTTCCAGCCGCAGGTCGACCTGGGCGCCTGGCGGGTGACCGGTTTCGAGGCGCTGCTGCGCTGGCGCCATCCGGAACTCCGGGAGGTGTCGCCCGTGGAATTCATCCCCGTCGCCGAAGATACCGGCGAGATCCAGGCGCTCGGCGCCTGGGTGCTGCGCGAAGCTTGCCGGGAAGCGGCCCGCTGGCCGGGCAAGCTGACGGTGTCGGTCAACGTGTCGCCTGTCCAGGCGATGACCGGCGACCTGTGCGTCATCGCGCTGCAGGCACTCGCCGACGGCGGCCTGAGCGCCGATCGGCTCGAACTCGAGATCACCGAATCGATCTTCATGAAGGAGAGCAGCACGACGATGGCGATCCTCATGGCGCTGCGCGACGCCGGCATGCGGATCGCCCTGGACGACTTCGGCACCGGCTATTCGTCGCTCGCCTACTTGCGGCGCTTCCCGTTCGACACCTTGAAGATCGACCGCAGCTTCGTCCGCGAGATCGGCGCGCGCCGCGACCTGCGGGCGATCGTCAAGATGATCATCGGCCTGGCCGACACGCTCGGCATGCGAACCGTTGCCGAAGGCGTAGAGACGGAGCCGCAGGCGAGCGTGCTGCGGCGTTATGGCTGCCACTCGATCCAGGGTTTCATGGTCGCCAAGCCGATGCCGGCCGCGTCGGTGGCGAGTTTCCTCGGCAGCTGGGGGATGCAGCCGACGGCGCAGGGCGGTGAGCCCGTCCAGACCGGTTTGTTGCCGTTGACCGAGCACCTGCAGTGAGTGCGAGGTCTAATGGGTCACCTCTGCCACTCTCCGAACCCTCATGAAGCTACACGACAAGGTCTGCATCGTCACCGGCGCCGCCAGCGGCATCGGCAAGGAAATCGCGATGGCTTTCGCCCGTGAAGGCGCCAAGGTGGCCGTCGCCGACCTGAACAGGGCCGCCGCGGAACGTGCTGTCGACGAGATTGTCGTCGCGGGGGGCACCGCCATCGCCGTCGAGATGGACGTGACCAGCGAGGCACAGGTCGACTCGGGCGTCGCGGCGGTCGTGTCGCGCTGGGGCGGCGTGGACGTGCTGGTCAGCAATGCCGGCGTCCAGATCGTCCACCCGATCGAGGATTTCCCGTTCGCCGACTGGAAGAAGATGCTCGCCATCCACCTCGACGGCGCCTTCCTGACGACCAAGGCCTGCCTGCCGCACATGCAGAAGTCGGGCCGCGGCGGCAGCATCATCTACATGGGATCGGTGCACTCGAAGGAAGCCTCGGTGCTGAAATCGGCCTACGTCACCGCCAAACACGGGCTGATGGGCCTCTGCAAGACGGTCGCCAAGGAAGGCGGCAAGCACGGCATCCGGGCAAACGTCATCTGCCCGGGTTTCGTTCGCACGCCGTTGGTCGAGAAGCAGATCCCGGAGCAGGCCAAGGCGCTCGGCATCAGCGAGGAGGATGTCGTCAAGCGGGTCATGCTCAAGGAGACGGTCGACGGCGAGTTCACCACCGTGCAGGACGTGGCGGCGGTGGCGCTGCTGTTCGCCGGCTTCGAGACGAATGCGCTCAGCGGCCAGTCGCTGGTCGTCAGCCACGGCTGGTTCATGCAGTAGCGAGTGCGCTTCGGCACGGTCCGAACCGACCGGCTACCAGAGCTTGGCGAGCGGCATGACGACGCCGGCGAAGATCTGGGTCATGCCCGGTGCCGGGCGCCAGGCGCGGCTGATGCCGACATCGAAGGTCAGGCGTTTGGTCGGGCTCCAGGTCAGGGCGGCCAGCAGCTGCGCGCCGTTGCCGCCGCTGCCACCTTGATGCGTGGCGGCGAATTCGGTCGTCGCTCCCCAGCGTTCCGAAATCGGCACCGCGAGCGCCACCGATGCGCCGAACAGCGCCCGCGACGTGCCGGTATCCGGAGAGCCGAGGCGGGTGGCGTTGACATTCGCGTCCAGGTGCACCGGCCCGAGATCGCGGCTGGCGATGGTGTTGAGCGTGTAGTCGGCCTTGCCGCCGGCGCCGCCCCGCTCGCTGCCGGTCGGCAGCCGGGCTGTCAGCTCGGCACCGAACCCCGTCGCGTCGTCGACCGTCCAGGCGCGTTTGAGGGTCAGCTCCGTGGAGCCGATGCCCTGGGCGTGGCCGTCTTCGTCGCGCTGCCAGACGTGCGCTTCGCCGCCGACCAGAACGCCCCACTCCGGGTTAAAGGCGAGCTTGAGCAGGTAGGGAATGCTGCTTCGCCGGACGTCCGTCGAGCGGCTGTGCCGGCCGCCGATCTCGAGTTCGAGCTGCCCGGGCGCCGGCAGTTGCGCCGGGTTCGACATGCTGGGCCGGTAAGGCGTGACCGGATCGGCGAGGTCGCCTGCGTCGGCTCGGGCAGTGCCGGCGAGGGTCAGCAGGAGCCAGAGGACCGGGCAACGGCGAAGGCGTCGTGACATGGGCGTGCGTTCCGGCGACAGGGGTTCGCGATTGTCGAGCCACGGCCGGCCGCCGGTCGACGCAAAATCGTCGCCTCCGACAACTTCCGACCCTTCGTGATCACCTGGCTGCGCCGCCCCGACGAGCCCCTGCCCGACACCTGGCGCGCCCTGCCGTCCGGCAGTGATGCGCCCGGCCTGCTCGCCGCCGGCGGCGACTTGCGGCCCGAGCGCCTGACCGAGGCCTATTCGAAGGGCGTCTTCCCCTGGTTCAGCGAAGGCCAGCCGGTGCTCTGGTGGTCACCCGACCCGCGGATGGTGCTGCAGGTCGACGACTTCCGCCTGTCGCGTTCGCTGCGCAAGACGGTCAGCAAGTTCGCGCGCAGCGCCGGCTGCGAACTGCGCATCGACAGCGCCTTCGACGACGTGATCCGGGCCTGCGCCGGCATGCCGCGCGACGGCCAGGACGGCACCTGGATCGTGCCGCAGATGGTGCGCGCCTACACCGACTGGCATGTGCTCGGCCGTGTCCACAGCTTCGAGACGTGGATCGACGGCGAGCTGGTCGGCGGCCTCTACGGCGTCAACCTGGGGCGGATGTTTTTCGGCGAATCGATGTTCTCGCGCCGCACCGACGCGTCGAAGATCGCGCTTGCCGCCCTGATCTGCTT
>CAXTDH010000052.1:0-1150 GCA_964242405.1 uncultured Rhizobacter sp.
CCGTAGCGGTGCATGACGCTGCTGGGCAGCGTCGTGCCGCCGGCGGCGAGCACCAGCGGGTCGGCGGCCGGGAAGTCCACCGTCAGGAGGGTCGTGCACTCCGGATAGGTGTAGCTGCGGTTGATGTCGAACGCGCCGGCGTCGCAGGTGTTCCTGCAGATCGTCACCGGTTCGCGCTACAGCATGCTGGTGCCGAACGACCTGACCGGCACGGTGGCGGTCAACCTGAAGAACGTGACGGTGCGCGAGGCGCTCGACTCGCTGCGCGACCTCTACGGCTACGAATACCGGGTCCAGGGCACGCGCAGCTTCATCCAGCCGAACACCTTGCAGACGCGCATCTTCCAGGTCAACTACCTGGCCGGCAAGCGCCAGGGCGCGACCGACATGCGCGTCACGTCGGGCTCGATCTCCACTGGCAGCGGCGCCGGCAGCAGCACCACCAACGGCAGCGGCAGCAGCACGACGACCGGCGGCGGCACATCGCCCGCGGTGCAGAGCAGCCGCATCGCCACCGAAAGCACGACCGACTTCTGGGCCGATCTGGCGGCGTCGTTGACGGCCATCGTCGGCAGCGAAGGCAACCGCAAGGTGATCGTCAACCCGCTCTCGGGCGTGGTCGCGGTACGCGGCTTTCCGGCCGACATTCGCAACGCCGAGAGCTACATGCGCATGACGCAGCTCATCATCGAGCGGCAGGTGATGATCGAGGCCAAGATCATCGAGGTGCAGCTCAGCGACGGTTATGCCAGCGGCGTCAACTGGTCGGCGCTGGGCGTGGGCAGCAACAGCCAGCTCCTGGCGATCCAGGGCGCGTCGAGTGCGTCGCTCGCCCCGGGGCGGCTGGTCGACGCGGCTGCCGAAGCCGCGGCCGCGACGGTGCCCAAGCTCGGCACCATCAGCACCTCCGACTTGAGCGCGCTCGCCAGCGGCGGCATCTTCGGCCTGGCGTTTCGCAGCCCCAACTTCGCGGCGCTGCTGCAGTTCCTGGAGACGCAGGGCAATGTGCAGGTGCTGTCGAGCCCGCGCATCGCGACCATCAACAATCAGAAGGCGGTGCTGAAGGTCGGCACCGACGAGTTCTTCGTCACCAGCATCAGCACCAGCACGACCAGCAGCGGCAGCAACACCGTCAGCTCGCCGAGCATCG
>CAXTDH010000052.1:1160-11125 GCA_964242405.1 uncultured Rhizobacter sp.
CGTGCAGCCCTTCTTCTCCGGCATCGCGCTCGACGTGACGCCGCAGATCGACGATGGCGACAGTGTCATCCTGCACCTGCATCCGTCGGTCAGCGTGGTCACCGAGAAGCAGAAGAACGTCAACCTCGGCTCGCTCGGCCGCTTCCAGTTGCCGCTGGCCGCCAGCACGGTCAACGAAAGCGACAGCGTGGTGCGCGTGCAGGACGGCAACATCGTCGCCATCGGCGGCCTGATGAAGCAGCAGCACAACGACGGCGCCTCCGGGCTGCCGGGCGCCATCGACGTGCCGCTGGTCGGCACGCTGCTCGGCCAGAAGTCGCGCACCAATTCGAAGAGCGAACTGGTGATCCTGCTCAAGCCGACCATCATCCGCGGTGAGCGCGGCTGGCAGTCGGACCTGGCTGAAGTCCAGGAGCGGCTGCAATCGTTCGAGCCGGCGGTCGCGGCGGCCAGGCGGTGAATGCCATGTACCTGACCCATTTTGGACTCGCCGAAGCGCCCTTCGGGCTGACCCCGGACACCGCCTTCGTGTTCGCCACACGTGCCCACCAGGAGGCGATGAACACGCTGCTGGTGGCGGTGGCGGGTGGCGACGGCTTCATCAAGGTCAGCGGCGAGGTCGGCACCGGCAAGACGCTGCTTTGCCGTCGCTTCCTGGCGCTGCTGGCCGAGGCCGACAACGATCGCGATGTCGACGCAATGGGGGTCGATGTCGGCACCCGGGCTGACGCCGGCACGGGCACGGGCACCGGCACCGGTACGGGCGTTGGTGACCGTACCGGCAGCGATGCGGGCTGGTTGACCTGTTACCTGCCGAGCCCGCGCCTGACGCCGCGCGACCTGCTGCTGGTGCTGGCCGCCGAGATCGGCCTCGTGCTGCCGGTCCGGGCGAGTGAATTCCGTGTCCACCAGGCGGTCGCGGAGCGCCTGCTCGCGCTCGCCCGCGAGGGTCGGCGGGTGGTGTTGTGCATCGACGAAGCGCAGGCGCTGACGGTGCGCGGCCTGGAGACGCTGCGGCTGCTGTCGAACCTGGAAACAGAGAAGCGCAAGCTGCTGCAGCTGGTGCTGTTCGGCCAACCTGAACTGGACGATACGCTGGCGCTGTCGGCCATGCGCCAGCTGCGCCAGCGCATTGCCTTCAGCTACCGGCTGGGCGGCATCGAGCGCAGCGAATTGCCGAGATATCTCGACCACCGGCTGCGCATCGCCGGGCAACGCGATGCCGTGGCGCTGTTCACGACAGGCGCCGCGGCCAGCCTGCATCGGGCCAGCGGCGGCACGCCACGGCTGGTCGGCATCCTCGCGCACAAGGCCTTGCTGAGCGCCTTCGGTGCCGGCAGCCGGCGCGTCGAGCGTCGCCATGTGCACGCGGCCGTCGACGACACGCCGACCGCCCGCGCCGCGCTGACCGGCTGGCTGCGGTGGCTGGCGCATTGAACGCCGTGGGCTCGGTGCAGTCGTGGCGCGCCGCCCGGCCGTCATCGGCCATGAAGCGGCCCTTCGAGGTCCGAGGCGCTCGTTCCGGCCTTTCGGGATCGGCCGCAGGCGCTCGGGGGCTTGCCTCATGAGCCTGATCAACCAGGTGCTGCGCGACCTCGACCGCCACGTCCACCCGACCACGGCCCTGCCGGCGACGGTGCGGGCCGTCGTCGCAACGGTGGCGCCCGCGCGGCACCGGGCGGCAGTCGTGACCGCGGTGCTCGGCCTGCTGGCGCTCGCCGGCGTGCTGCGGCCGGGCGGCGGTTCGCCGGTGGCGCCGGCCGCCGTAGCGATGTCGGCGGCGCTGCCCGTGCCAGGGCCTGCGTCGATGCACGTGCCCGTGCCAGCAACGGCAACGGCAGCGGCAACGGCAACGGCAGCGGCAGCGGCAGCGGCAGCAGAATCGACATCGATATCCGCAACGGGATCGGGATTGCAATCTGGATCGGAATCGACATCCGCATCCGCATCCGCATCCGCATCGCCATCGCCATCGCCATCGCCATCGGATGCGAGTGAAGGCAGTGCCGCTGCCCTGGCGGCACTGCGCAAAGCGATCACGTTCGGCGCCTTTACCGCCGTTGCGGTCGCCAGCACCAGCGATGCGCGCACCGCCAACGCCTTGATCACCTCGCCTGCCCCTGCCACGACTGCTGCTGCGCCAGGGGCGATCTCATCGTTCGCCGCCGTCAACGTCGCCCCGGCGACGCCGGCAGCGGCCGTGCCGATGCTGCCGGCCGGCCCGGTGCACATCGAAAAACGTGCGACGGTCGGCCCGGCCGAGCGTGCCGAGGCCGCGTACCGGCTGGGGGCGGACGCCCAGGAGCGCGGCGACCACGCCGAAGCCGCGAACGACTACGCCACGGCGTTACGCGAAGACCCCGGGCTGGCAGCCGCCCGCGCCGGGTTGGCGGGTGTGCGGGTGGCGCAGGGCCGCGCCGCCGAGGCGGAAGACCTTTTGCGCGCGGGCCTGGCAGCCAGTCCGCAACAGGCCCTGCTCGTCATACCCATGGCCCGGCTGCTCGCCGCACGCGGCGAGCTGGCCGCCGCGATCGGCGTGATGCAAGCGGGCCTGACGGGCGCCGCGGCCAGCAATGCCGACTACCGTGCGTGCTTCGGCGCCGTGCTCCAGCGCGCCGGCCATCACCCTGAAGCGGCCGAGCAGTTCGGCGCTGCGCTGCGGCTGGCGCCCGGTAACGGCGTCTGGTGGATGGGCATGGGGATCTCGTTGGCCGCCGACAATCGGGTCGACGGGGCGCGCTCGGCCTATCAGCAGGCACTTGCCGTCGGTGGGTTGTCGACCGAACTGGCGCAATTCGTCGAGCAGCGGCTGCGGCAACTCCACTAGTGGATCAATCGATCTTCCACGGCCACGAACAACTCGTCCAAGATCAGCGCGTCCGGCTCCTCGCCCAAGCTCCAGAAAACCATCAGGACGATGATCTTCAGATCCTCGAGGTCGAGCGGGCCACCGGGGATGGCGCTCGCCCGGTCGATGACCATCTCGCGCATCGGCGGCGGCAACACACCGGCTGATTCGAGAAAGCTGATGAAGCCGACCGAGTCCTCGCCGAGGTGCTCGAGTTCGGCGTTCGAGTAGACGCGCATGCTGCGTTCGCCCTGCTCGCCGATGCACGACTGCGCAGCGGTCGCGACGCCGTCGAGCCAGGTGAGGGCATCCTGGATCTCCTCAGATTCGAAGCCGACCGAGGAGAGCTTGCGGGTCAGCTGGTCGTGATCGGGGCAGGCATCGGGCCGCCAGTAGTTTTCGTACAGGTACACGAGCACGTCGAACATGACTCACTATACCCCAGCCGCCATGGGCCGAATCCGGCTGCCGGCCGCCCGCCGGCCACCCCGCCGGCGGCCTGCTGAGGCGGGTCACGGAGCCACGGCGCAGGCGGCACGGTCAGCGGTTTTCGGTCGAGACCCGCTGAAAGAGCTGCCCCGGCAGGCGTGCCACCCGGCCCTCGATCTCGAGCTCGAGCAGCCGCACGGCGAGGTCGGCGGCCGAGCGGCCGGTGCGGATCGTGAGCGCGTCCAGGCTCGCAGGATCGAAGCCGAGTGCGGTCAGCAGCGGGTCGGAAACGGCGCCGGCCGACGGCTGCCTCGGGCCGGTCGCCGATCCTGCCGCCTGCCGAAGCGGCCGCAGCTCTTCGAAGATGTCATCCACCGTCTCGACCAGCTTGGCGCCCTGCCGCAGCAGCAGATGACAGCCCCGCGACTGCGGCGAATGGATGGATCCCGGCACCGCGAACACCTCCCGGTCAGCCTCGAGCGACTGCCGGGCGGTGCTCAGCGAGCCGGATTTGAGCGCCGCCTCCACGACCAGCGTGCCCTGCGCCAGGCCGGCGATGATGCGGTTGCGCATCGGGAAGTGGGCGGCGATCGGCGGCGAGCCGATCGGGAATTCGCTGACGATCGCGCCGGCCGCGGCGATGCGGCGGGCGAGTGCCAGGTTGCGCTTCGGATAGACGCGGTCGAGCCCCGTGCCGACCACTGCGACCGTGCCGCCGGCACCTGCACCTGCAGCGGCACCCGCACCCGCAGCGAGCGCGCCTTCATGCGCGGCGGTGTCGATGCCGAGCGCCATGCCGGAGACGACCGTCCAGCCGGCCTCGGCCAGCGCCTTCGCGAACGCCCGGGCGTTCTCGGCCCCCTGCGGCGTCGGGTTGCGGCTGCCGACGACCGCGACGGCGGCGTCACCCGCCAACAGCTCGATCCGCCCCTGCACATACAGCAGCAACGGCGGATCGGCGGTCTGCAGCAGGGCGGGCGGGTAGCCCGGGTCGTCGATGGGCAGGACATGCCGCCGCTCGCCGAGGGCGCCGTTGCCCTGCAACCAGGCAAGGGTCGTGGTCAGCAGCGCCTCGAGTCGTTCGTCCGCTGGTGCGCAGATCGCCGCCGCTTTGGTCGGGCCGATCAGCTCGCCCAGGGCGCCTGGGCGGGCGGCGAACACGGCGTGCGGCGAACCGAAGGCCGCGAGCACGCGGCGCAGGGAGTCGCGGCCAACCAGCGGCGTCTCGAGCAGCCGCAGCCAGTCGCGGAGTTCGTCGGTGTCGATCACGCAGCGTCGCCCGGAGTCGAGGCCGGCACCAGCAGACGTTGCCACCCCGGAGGGCCGCGTCGGAACGGCCTCGGTCGCGCGCCGGCGGTCACAGCCTGGGGAACCGGTCGCCTGCGGTGATAGTGTCGTTCGCCGACATGATCAGCGCACACGACATCTTGCCCCCCACCTCGAGCACGAACCGCATGCCCTGGTGTCTGGCCGTCCGGCCGCTCGGCCTTGCCGCAATGGCGTGTGATCGCCATGCCGGCTGCGCCGGATAACCGGCCGAGAACCGACCGGTCGAGCAGCACGGCCTCGACGCTGATCAGCGCCTCGTTGTCGCCGGATGCCGGGGCCGGAACGTCGGCGAGCGACCACTCGCGCAGGCCAGTTGCCAAGATCAGGAAACGCAGTTGCAAGCCGGTCGATGGAGGTCGGGTTGAAAACGCCATGGGTGCTCTGAGAGGCCCGTGCAAGTAAACCCAGCGCAGTGTAGGCGCCCGCCGTCGAACTGGGGCGAACGCGGTCGCATGAGGCGAGGTGACGGTCACAGTCAGCGCAGCGCGGGTGATCCGTGCGGTAATCGACCCGCTGCCCGTGTGGCAGCGCCTCGCTGGTGGTGGCCGGCCGCCTCGGTCGGTACCACGACCGGCCCCGGCTACGCGCCGCCCTGATTGCGTGGGAATCGGTGCGTTCCGCACGTGCAGCGCCTCCGCGTGAAGCGCAACCGATACCGCGGATGGTCGTGGCCGGCGATGATGCGGCCATGCGCGCAAATGACGAAAAGTGTTTCTACGGTGAGATGCCGTCTCGAGCCTGATGTTCGGCAAACGCCCTGCGCGGCGCCTGTCGGCAGCCGCATCTTTTCGCGTCACGGCGTTTGAACCGTGAGCACGACCCGGCGACTGATTTCGGGCAGCGCTGCTGCTTGGGCCAGGATCGGCGTGACCGTGTTATCACAGGTGGCGTTCGTGCCCCTCTTCCTGGCGTCGTGGGATGCGAAGTCGTACGGTGTCTGGCTGGCGTTGCAGGGCATCATGAGTTTCACGACGCTGGTCGATGTGGCGGTGTTGAATTACGTCAATTTCGATTTCTTGCGAGCCGGAGCGGAAAAAAAGTCGGAGATCGAGAAGCTGCTTTCCGATTGCATCCCTTTCTCGCTCGCCATCGGCACGCTGGAATTGATCGCCGTCTACGTGGCGGTTCATCTCGGAGTCGTCCATTCGGTCTACGGCGTCGGCAAGAGCGTCGCCGATGCCGCCATCGTCGACGACGCGAATCAGGCGCTGCTGATGCTGTCGGCGGTCTGGATCGCAACAGGCAGCATCGGCGGCTTGTTTTCGAGGGTGTTGGCGCCGTTCGGTTTTTATGCCCGCATGGCCTGGTGGAATGTGATGCAGGCGGCCGTGACCTCGGCGCTTCCCGCGATCGCGGTGGCGCTCGGTGCCAATCTGCGACAGGCGGGGATGGTGCTCGCAGCCACGACGCTGCTGTCGAACTTGCCGATGTTCGTCGACATCCATCGACACATGCGGCGACTGTCGATCCGGTTGCAACGGCCGCATCTGCGGCACGGCCTGTTGGTGATCGGCCGGTCGATGGTCTTGTTTCTGAAGATGTTGCTGGAAATTACCCGCCAGACCGGCATCCGAGTCGTGCTGGCTCCTCTGGCCGGTGCATCCCAGATGGCAGCGTTTTCGGCGATGAGAACGGTGGCGAATGTCGCCATGCAAGGGTTGGGCACTATCACCAATCCACTCCTGCCGGAATTGATGCGATTCCTGCGTGTGAAAGATCAAGACCGGTCGGCACTGACCATGAGCACCGTCTGGGCAGCGTTGCTGTTGGGCTTGATACCTGGTGTAGTCATTCTTCAGCTCGTGGCACCGTCGGCCTTCAAGATCTGGACCTTGGGCAAACTGGAATTCGATCCCTTCCTGTTCGCGCTTATCTCCATGAGCATCTTGGGGTATGCATTGGCACAACCGGCAACTGCCATCGTGCAAGGCTATAACCTGCTGAGGGTCCAGTTGTGGTTGTCGGCGATCACCGCGGTGGTGATGGTGGGTGGCATGCTGGCCTTCGTGCCCTGGATCGGCCTCAAAGCCGCGGCTGCCGTGTTGCTGGTGGCAGAGTTCGCAAACCTGACGGGATTCGTATTCGCAGCTCGCCGAGTTCTCGCTTCATTGGGACTTCAATGGCCACAGCGGACGTTTCAGTGGGCTGCGGCGTCTGTCGCATGCGCCTGCGCTCTGCTCGCCACGATTTCGCTGATCCCTGCTGCCAAAGTTTGGGTGATCGTGCCGAGTGTCGCAGTCTGGCTGGTGCTCGATGTGCTGTTCGTGAGATCGCTACCGGCCATGACCAACTCCAGGCTCGAGCGGTATCTAAAGCCGCTGCGGGATCGCGCAGGTTAATGTGGACATCGCGTTTCTCATCATCGCCAATCACCGCCCAGCGCAACTTGCACGGCTTTGCGACCGACTGCAAGGCCACGATGTGTACATTCATCTGGATGCCAAGGTCGATATTGCGCCCTTCTTGAACGAGCTGAACGGGCGGAAGGTGCGCTTCATCAGCAATCGCGTCAGTGTGTCATGGGGCGGCTACTCGATGGTCGAGGCGACGACGAGGCTCATCGACTTCGCGCTGTCGCTTCGGGCCGACTACTGCAAATTGGTGCTGCTTTCCGGCACCTGCTACCCCATAAAACCGATTTCGGAACTGGCGGAGAAGTTCGCCGCTGATGACGGCTTGAACTACATCAGTGCCGCAGGTATCCATCCTTCCGATGCAGCGCTGTACAAGCTCATTTCTCGCCACTGGTTTCATGATGGCATATTACCGGCGGCTGCCAAGGCTTCATACCCGCGGCTTGATCGGTTTATCGGCCGAGTCGCCAGTAAGCTGAGCAGTTACTTCCCGAGGCAGGTCTTGAACGAACTCGGCGGGTTGAAACCGTGTTTCGGCAGTCAATGGTGGGCGCTATCTGCCGAATGCGCGACGCATGTTCTGGAGCAATTGCGCAGTAATCAGCGGCTCGTCCGCTTCTACGCAACGGTGTACGCACCCGATGAACATGTGATTCAGACACTCGTCGCCAACTCGTCGTTTCCATGGCGTTCGGTCGCTCCGGCGCTCACCGAGGGAGCGTCGATGAACCGCTACGCGCCGCTTCATTGGATACATCCTTCCGCTGCGCGCGAATTCACCGATCAGGATTCCGTGGAAAAACTAACGTCGATCCCACAATTTTTCATCCGAAAGATTTCATCGAATGCCTCCCAGCTCCTCGATGCAATCGACAATGAGCTTTTGCGGCAGCGCCCACGCTAGCATCCGCCTTCAGCTTTCAAAAGTCATTGCTCGGTTCCGATGTTGCCAACCGCCAACCACCTCGCCGCCGCCTTGCCGTTAGCGGCCAGTCCCTCGGGCTCCACCTGTCGGAAGCGCCTCGCCATCGGCGCTTCGCATCTGATCAATGACATGAAGCAGTCGCCGATGCCGGCAATCCTTGGCGTCCCGAAAGATCGGCTTCATCATGGCTTCAGGCCGTTTCGTTTGGTCAGGCTGCCTCGTCAATCCCCTGCCGTATTTGTCTGCGCGCACGAGCTGATATCAGGTGCCGCCGATACGGTGCCCGGTTGCGCCGATGTCGCTGCGTCGGGGTGAGGCAGGCCGTGAGCCACTCGCAACGATTCGTCTGGCTTGACTTCATTCGCGGCACTTGTGCGATCCTGGTATGCGCCGGCCATCTCCGCAACGTCGTCATCACCGACTACGCCTCGCTCACCCACACGTCAGCGCTGCAAAAGGCTTTCTTCTTTGCCACCGGCCTGGGCCACCAGGCGGTCATGGTGTTCTTCGTCCTGAGCGGATTTTTTGTCGGCGGAGCGGTGTTGAAGTATCGGATATCGTTTGATCCGCTTCGGTATGCCGTCGCCCGTCTCACCCGGCTCTGGATCGTGTTGATTCCGGCGCTTTTGGTCACGGCCGCCGTCGACGGTGCGCTGGCAGCAAGATTGCCCGGGGTCCTGAGCGGCAGCTACAGAACCTTGTGGAATTCCGGCCCGGGTCTGGATGCACCTTATTCGACGAGCGTCCAGACCTTCATTGCGAACCTGCTTTTCCTGCAGACGGTGTTGGCTCCGGTCTTTGGTACGAATGGCCCGCTCTGGAGTTTGTCGAACGAATTTTGGTACTACGTGCTGTTTCCAGTCGTCTTGCTCGCCGTCCAGGGTGTCCGTTGCTCGGGCAGCTTGTCGATCGGTGCGAGGCTGGCACTCGGACTGGCCGCTCTGATCATCGTCGCACTGTTGCCTGTGGAAATAGGGCTCGGATTCATCGTCTGGTGCATGGGCCTGATCGCATTCGCCAGCTTCGGCAGGTTGTCGAAGGTCCGCGCGCTTGCGGCGCTTTGTGTCGGCGCATGTCTGTTCGCCGCAGCGCTCGGCTACAGCAAGTCGGACATGATGCGGCGTGCGCTCGGTATGTCGCCGGACATTGCGATCGGTGCGGCCTTTTGCCTGCTGGTGATCGGCATCGTCAATATCAGGTTCAGCACCCGGGCCTTTCCATGGTTCGAAAATCTATCCAGATGGATCTCGGATTTTTCGTATTCACTCTATGCGATTCATTTTCCGTTCGTCGTCCTGATCGGCGGCTTGTTCTATGCCCCAGGTAAGCGGGCGCCCGACGCCGCGGGCCTGACGCAATTCGCCCTCTGGCTGGTGCTGCTGCTGGTCGGCGGGTTTGCCTTTTATCTGGCCTTCGAGCGTCGTACCGACAGCGCGCGACGCAGGATCGAGCGACTGCTCTCGCTCCAGCCGCGGCCGAGATAAGGTCGCGGGAGCCGGACGCTCGAAACTTGGCGCCACTCCAGGCGGTCGTTGCAAACTGGCGAGCACTGCACGGAACAATCTTGGCGCGCCCGCATCCCCTGAACGGGGGGCGACGAGGCCCGGAGACACGCGCAAAATTGTAGCCATGAAGAAGCGAGTCGAAGAGACGCAGCGCTTTCGTACTCGGGCCTGCGATGGGGCCGAATACTATGTCGTGCAGGTGACCACGCGTTGCCGCATCGATGATGAGCCGCCGTCTCCATGGATGACCGTCGAACAAGCCTATCGCACCGCCCACGGGCAGCCGGTCCGGCTCTGTGAAGACGGTGCGTTCATGGTGCTCGGCACCGGGGCACGCCTCGTCCGCGCCTGACACGGCCACTGCGGGGCGCTCGATGGCCGGCAGACGCAAGGCTCTCTGATCACCGGCATAACCGGCATAACCGGCATCACCGGCATCACCGGCCGGGGCGGCGATAGCTCGCAGAAAACGCTCGCTTCGCAGCGGAGGCGCGGTTCGCAGCAGCACCAAGCGCCGCATCGGCCTCTTCGACCCGCTGGCGGATCAACCGGGCGTGGATGTGACCACCTCGATC
>CAXTDH010000053.1:0-11067 GCA_964242405.1 uncultured Rhizobacter sp.
ATGAACTCGACCAGGTCCTTGAAAACCGGCCGGGCCTTGTGCAAGGCATAAAACGCCTCGGCATCGCCACGCGCCAGGTGAACCATCTTCGCGGCAACCACCTTCAGCCCGGCCCCCTCGAAGCGGGCGTAGATCTGACCGACCACATTCTTGGCCACGGCATCGGGCTTGATGATCGATAGCGTGCGTTCCACACCCATGTTTTATCTCCTGAAATCAAGTACTTGGCAACGCTTCTGATTGTAGCGGCTCGAATTGCAGCGGCCACCTCCGGTCAGCGGCCACGACGCCCGCCGCCTGGGCCACCATAGCCACCACCGCCACCACCGCCACCACCGCCGCCGCCCGCGCCGCCTCCACCACCGCCGCCGCCGTTGCCGAAGCCGCCACGGCCGCCACCGCGGTTGTTGCCGCGCGGACCGTTCCCGCCCTGACCGCCGCCGCCGCCTCCCTGGCCCCCACCGCCACCGCTGCGAAGCTTGCGGTGAAAAGCGTCGGCGCCGATGAAGCCGAGCGACGTCTGCAAGGGATCCGGCTGCTTCGGTCCTGCCTGGCCCTTCTTGTTGACGGGATCGGGTGCGCTGCCACCAGCGCCGAAACCGCCCCCGCCAGTGCGAAAGCCGCGGCCACCGGCAGGGCTGCGCGGGTTCTGGACGAAGCGCTTGTCGAAGGTCTGCTCGAGCGGATTGGGAATCGACATCGGATCAAAATCGATGTCGGCGTCCGGGTCGCGGTCGACCTCGCGGCCGTTTTCGAATGATGTTTCCGAAGCGACCGTCATCGGCGGGCCATCGGCTTGGCGCGGCCTCGGGCCGTTGTTCGGGGCATTGTTCGAGCCTTCATGATGACGCGGTCGTTCGGTCGTCCGCCCGGCACCCTGCCGTGGTTCGCCCTGCCAATCGTTCTGACGGGGGGCCTGCCGTTCGCCTCGGGCGCCGTTCGGCCCCTGCTGGGGACCACGGGCGGGCGGGCGCTCGTTGCCGTTGTTGCCACCGCGCACGGACCGGTCGCCTCGTTCCGGACGCTGGCCGCCGTCGGGGCTCGCGAGCCGACGAATGGCGCCGACATCGCCTGGTTCGAGGTCGACCCAGACGCCTCGCTTCAAGCCGAACGGAAGCACCACCGTGCCATAACGAATCCGAATCAGGCGACTGACGATCAACCCGACCGCGTCGAACAATCGGCGCACCTCCCGGTTCCGCCCTTCGGTGATCACCACCCGATACCAGTGGTTGGCCCCGTCGCCGCCGCCGTCCTCGATGGAACGGAAGCTGGCGGATTGCCCTTCGATCTCAACCCCTTCGAGCAGGCGCGCCTTGTGTTCCGGCGTGCAGATGCCGAGCACTCGGACGGCGTATTCCCGCTCCACGCCGAAGCGCGGGTGCATCAACTGGTTGGCGAGTTCACCGGAATTGGTGAACAGCAACAGACCTTCGGTGTTGATGTCGAGCCGGCCCACCGACTGCCACTTGCCCTGCTGAAGCCGCGGCAGCCGTCGAAACACCGTCGGCCGGTTCTGCGGATCGTCGTGCGTCACGATTTCGCCGACCGGCTTGTGGTAGGCGATGATCCGCGGCGCCGGCGGCACGATCCGCAGCCGGACCGGCTTGCCCTTGACCTTCACCTGATCGCCGAACGACACCCGCTGGCCGACATGCGCCACCTCGCCGTTCACGGTCACCTGGCCTTCCTCGATCAGCGCCTCCATATCGCGTCGCGAGCCGATGCCGGACTGAGCCAGCAGCTTGTGCAGCTTCGGCGCGTCGGCCTCGGCTTGCAGCACCCGCTTCGACGCCGTGACTTCGTCGACGACCGGTTCGGCCACGTCGACCGCGACATCTCCGGCATCGAACTCGCCGGACAGTACCTGGGCGAAGAGCTGCTCCGTCGACACCGGGGTGACCGGCGCTGCGGCGGCCGGCGCCGCAGCGCCAGTGCCTGCGCTGGCGTCGCCCGCCTCCCCTGGCATCGGCAAGGCGCCTTCCGCATGGCGGCTGCGTTCTCGCCGGTTGCGACGTCGACCCCGCGGACTGTCGTCGTCCATGAGCTGGCCGCCTTGCGCGGCCTGTTCCACCGGCTCGATCGGTTCGATCGCCGGATCAGCGCCTGCCTGCTCGCCGGCATCCGGCGATGCGTCCCCTGCCGCCGCTTCAACCGCCACGGGCCGGGCGTCGCTCGCCATCGACGGTGCCTCGACGATCGCGGCGGCGTCGCCGACCTCGATCGCGGCAGCTTCGCCCGCGTCGATCGATTGCGCAACGGGCGCTGCTCGGCGCTTGCGCGGCTTCGCCGCAAGTGCTGGCTCGGCGCTGCCGGCCGGTTCGTCGCCGTCCATTGCGAGTGCGGGGAGAGCCGGGAAGTCAGGAAGGGCTGGATCGCCTGGAAGGGCGGGGAGAGCCGAAAGCGCCGACGCCCCGGTATCCGCTGCTGCGGCATCCGTGTCCGCCGCCTTGACAGCGACACGACGCCGACGCACCGGCTTGACGGCCGCGCCGTTGTCGTCGACGGTATCGGCTGCGTCGGCAGTCGGCGCGGGATCGGGGGTGACGTTCATTCGGTCGGTTCCTTGGAGGCGGCTGCAGCCGCCTTGTCGTCGTTGAGATTCGGTTCGAGCAGGACGGGCGGGTGGGCCAGCACGGGCAACTGCTCCAGGCTGGCGAGGCCGAGGTCGTCGAGGAATTGCCGTGTCGTCGCGAGCAACGCCGGCCGTCCGGGCGCTTCGCGATGGCCGATCGCCTCGATCCAGCCGCGATCTTCGAGCTGCTTGATGATCTGACTGGCCACCACGACGCCTCGAATGTCCTCGATGTCGCCTCGCGTCACCGGCTGACGGTAGGCGATGATGGCGAGCGTTTCCATTGCAGCACGCGAATACCTGGTCGGCTTCTCCGGATGAAGGCGGTCCAGGTATTCACGCATCTCCGGCCGGCTCTGCAGCCGCCAACCCGTCGCCAACGCAACCAGTTCGACGCCCTTGCCGTCCCACTCCTGGCGCAATTCGTCGAGCAGGGCGTGCAGCGTCTCGGGCTCCAGCGGATCGTCGAACAGCATCCGCATGTCACGCAACGGCAGCGGTTGGCTTGCACAGATGAGCGCGGTCTCGAGGACGCGCTTGGCATCCTGACTCTTCATCGACTTTGGTTCACATTCGCGCCGCTGGCGGCGGCTGGCATGGGCGACAGGCGAGGCTCGTCTCGTAGAACGCCGGCTCGCTCGCAAAAACCGGCGCAATGTGGCACGCCGGGCGTCATCACCAGCGGTCGGGCGGCGCTGCCAGGGCAGCGGCAAAATTCTTCGCAACGGTTCAGCGGGCCGCAACGATCTCAGAGCTTGGACCTGGCTTGCGACCCGGCGCCGGGCCGGCATCTCGCCTCACAGGTACGGGGTGCATTCAAAGCGGCACCTTATCGCTTCGCGTCGCGTCTGTCAGCGCACGCCCAGAAGATGCTGTCGCAATCAACTGCGGGGAGCAGGCGGCGCTGTCCCATGAACTACCAACGGCCTGCAACCACGTCGAGCGCGGATTGTACCTTGAAGATGGTTATCGTGACACTGTCCCGATCAGGCGCCGGCAACGAGTCGCCAGGCCTGTGCGAAGTCGGTAGGTGGAGTCGCCTCGAACCGCAATTCCCGGCCGCCGGACGGGTGAAGGAAGCCGAGTTGCACCGCATGCAATGCCTGCCGCGCCATGCCGAGCGCCGGGCGCCCTCCATACACCGCATCGCCCACCAGGGGATGGCCGCGGGAGGCAAGATGAACGCGGATCTGATGCGTCCGCCCGGTGTGCAGGGTGCAGCGGAGCGCGCTGTAGCCGTCCCCGGCCGCGATCCGCGCCACATCGGTGCGGGCCGGCTTGCCGTTCGCCACGACCGCCATCCGGATCCGTGACTGGGGGTCGCGGCCGATCGGTGCGTCGATGCGGGTCGACGCAACCGGCAATTCGCCGTGCACGACCGCGAGGTACTGGCGGTGAACCTCTCGGGCAGCGATCGCGCGAACCAGGCCGGTCACCGCCGTCAGGGTCTTGCCGACCACCATCAGGCCGGAGGTGTCCTTGTCGAGGCGGTGGACGATGCCGGCCCGCGGCAGCGCGGCGGCTTGGGGATGATGGTTCAGCAAGGCGTTGAGCAGCGTGCCCGACCAATTTCCGGCAGCCGGATGGACGACCATGCCGGCAGCCTTGTCGACGACGATGATGGAATCGTCCTCGTGGACGATCGCGATCGGAAGCGGCTCTGGCCTGAAGGCGCGGCTCTGCGCGGTCGGCACGAGCTCGAGCCGCAGCACCTGCCCAGCCAGAACCTTGCGCGACGCGCTGGCCGCCACGACGCCGTCGAGCGTCACATGCCCCTGTTCGATCAATCCTTGCAGGTGGGTTCTCGAAAACTCCCCTGCCGCGGCAACCACCACCTTGTCGAGACGCTGGCCGTGCCAGCTTGCCGAAACCACGAGTTCGCGGACTTCCGGCTCGGCATTCCAGGGGGCGTCCGACCCCTCCACTTCCTCGGCGTGCGGCGCGATCGGCCCCAGGGGCAAAGATGACGCAACCATATAATCGGCACTCGCTTTTTTCGGGATAAGCGCTCGCGCATCCCCTTGGACTGCCATGACTGACCTCCGTGTTGCCCGGCTCGATCGGGCAGCGATCGCTGCCTCGACCGTGCTGATCGGATCGGCTCTGTTGGCCGGATGCGGCTCGACGCCGAAGGAGCCGGAGGCGCAGTGGAGTGCCGAGCGATTGTATTCAGAGGCGAAGGAAGAGTCGTCCCAAGGCAGCTACGAACGCGCCGGCAAGCTCTACGAGCGACTCGAAGGGCGGGCGTCGGGGACGGCCCTGGCTCAGCAGGCGCAGATCGAGCGCGCCTACATGCTCTACAAGAACGGCGACAAGGCGCAGTCGTTGCAGGTGCTGGAACGCTTCATCAAGCTGCACCCGACGAGCGCGGTGCTCGACTACGCGCTCTACCTCCAGGGGCTCGTCAACTTCAACGACAACCTCGGCTTCCTCGGCAACCTGGCCCGACAGGAACTGTCGGAGCGCGACCAGCAGGCGTCGCGGGATGCGTACCAATCATTCAAGAACCTGGTCGACCAGTACCCGCAGTCGATCTACGCCGACGACTCCCGGCTGCGGATGAACTACATCGTCAATTCGCTGGCGGCCTACGAGCTGCACGTCGCTCGCTACTACTACAGGCGCGGCGCCTATGTGGCCGCGGCCAATCGGGCGCACCAGGTGATCACCGAGTTCCAGCAGACGCCATCGGCCCGGGAGGCGCTCGCCATCATGGCCAGGAGCTACGACCAGCTGGGCATGACGGACCTCCGTGAAGACACCGACCGGGTCCTGCGCAAAAGTTTTCCCGAGAGCGCGTCGGACGACAGCCTCGGCGGCAAGAAGAAGCCGTGGTGGCAGATCTGGTGACCGCGGCACGTCGGCCGGGCCCGAACCTGTTGTCGGTGCTAGAACGGCAAGGCCTCGCCCACGGCTGATAACGACTCCAGCCATTCGAGCGCCAGCGCCTCGGTCGCCACCGAGGTCATCGGCGGCAGGGCTTCACGCAGGCGCTTGCCGTAGTTCATACCCGCCATCCGCGGGTCGCAGACGACCAGCAGGCCGCGGTCATTCTCGCTGCGGATGAGGCGGCCGGCGCCCTGCTTTAATGAAACCGCGGCCTCGGCGACGAAGTAGTCGGCGAACGGGTTGCGCCCCTGGCTCTCGAGCCGCTTGACCCGCGCTTCGACGAGCGGATCATTGGGCGGCGGGAACGGCAGCTTGTCGATCAGCACGCATTGCAGCGCATCGCCCGGGACGTCGATTCCCTCCCAGAAACTTTGCGAGCCCACCAGCACCGACCGCGGCTGGGCAAGAAACTGCATCATCAGCTGGCGCTTCGGTACCTGCCCCTGGAGCAGCACCTGGATCGAGTCGCCGTGCGCTTCGAATTCCGCCTTCAGCTTCTCACCGATCGTCGCCAGAGCGCGCAAGGTCGTCGTCAGCACGAACGTCCTGCCACCGAGCGCCCGGGCGCAGCGAGACGCGAGCAGCGCCACCGAGGCGGCATGGTCCGGCTCACTGGGCTTCGGGAAACCGCGCGGCACATAGAGCCGGGCGTGCAGGGCATAGTCGAACGGGCTGCCGAGCCGCAGCACGCGCGCATCCTCGAGCCCGGCGGATTCGGTGAACCAGGAGAGCCGGTCATCGTCTCCGAGCGTGGCGGAGGTGAAGACCCAGCCCTTCGAGGACGCCTGCATCTGCTCGCGCAGGGCGTCGCGGATGTCGAGCGGGGACTCGACGAGGCGCGCCTGATGCGGCGATACATCGATCCAGCGCACCTGGCCATCGGCAGCCGGCACACTGAAGCGCAGGGCGAGCGCGGCGAGCTGCGCGGCCCGTTCGAGCAGCTTGCTGAAGTCGGGCGACATCTCTTCCACCGTCTTCAGGCCTTCGTGAGCCCGGGCGCAGGCGGCGGCGACCTGACTCAGACCGGCCACGAACTCCGCGCGCTCGGCACGCTCGCTCCACCGCAGCTTCAGGCTGCCCCGCAACTCGCGAAGCGGCCCGGCGGCGGAGATCCGCAAATCGCGCGCCGCCCGGTCGCAGGTTGCCGCCAGATCGGCCCATGACGCCAGGCCACGGGCCTGGGCGAGGCCCGCACCCAGCATGTCGCGGGCAAAGTCGATCAGCTGCCCGGTGCCGAGGGTGGTGCCGAGAAACTGGACACCGGCTTCGGCGAGCTGGTGCGCTTCATCGAACAAAGCCACATCGACGCTCGGCAACAACTCGGCCACGCCGGTGTCGCGCAGCGTCATGTCGGCGAAGAACAGATGGTGATTGACGACCACCAGGTCGGCCGCCATCGCCTCGCGCCGTGCCTTGACGACATGGCACTGCCGGAACTGCGGGCACTCGCTGCCGAGGCAGTTGTCGCGTGTCGAGGTGACCAGCGGGATGACGCTGCTGCGCTCGTCGAGGCCGTCGAGCTCGGCCAGGTCGCCGCTGACCGTGACCCTTGACCATTGCTCCACTTTGGCCAGCGTCCGCACCGCCCAGCGATCGGGCAGCTCGGCCGTCTGACGCGCCTGCTCGAGGCGGTGCAGGCAGAGATAGCTCGCCCTGCCTTTCAGGAGCGCGACGGTGACTGGCAGCTGCAGCGCATCCCGAAGCCGCGGCAGGTCGCGCAGGAACAGCTGGTCCTGCAGGCTCTTGGTGGCGGTGCTGACCAGTGCCCGGGCGCCGCTGAGCAGGGTCGGCACGAGGTAGGCGAAGGTCTTGCCGACGCCGGTTCCGGCCTCGACGACCAAGGCGCTGCGGCCTTCGATCGCTTCGGCCACCGCGAGCGCCATGCGCAACTGCACCTCGCGTTCGACATGGCCGTCGTCGGCGAGCGCGAGCAGGCCGCTGCGGCCGAATGCGGCGCTGACAGCCTCCTGGAGCGCGGTCATCGACGGGCGACCCGGGGAGCACGCCACTCAGGCCGGCCGAGGTGGGTCGATTTCGGCTTCGAGCCGCCAGATGCGGTCGCGCAGCAACAATCGACGCTTCTTCAAGCGACGAAGTGCGAGGTCGTCATCGGGGGTCGTGATCGTCGCCTGATCGATCAGGCTGTCGAGATCGCCGTGTTCGATCCGCATTTCGATCAATCGGCGCGGCAAGGAGTGGAGATCGAGATCCATGAACGCGACGGAGTCGCCTTATTTGAGCGCCTTGCGGGAATGCATTGCGATTATAGTTTTCGACCATGAGCACAACGACCGCTGGGTACCGGCTATCGGCAACCACCGGCATTCACCGCGGCGATCGGGCCTACCAACAAGACCAGGTCGAAATCTTTGCCCATCACCGCACGCCAGGCTGCCTGCTGGCGGTGCTGGCCGACGGCATGGGCGGCAAGAGCGGCGGGCGCAAAGCGGCCGACCAGGTGCTGCTGACGGCCCGACAGCTGTTCGAGCGCTACACCTGCCAGGGCGACGATCCTGGCGAAGCCCTCAAACAACTGGTGCTGGAAGCGCACCTGATGATCAAGCTCACCGCGATCACCGCCGAGGAAGAGCCGCACAGCACCGTCGCAGCTTTCCTGATCGGCCCGGGCCGCGAATGCGCGATGATTCATGCCGGTGACTCCCGCATCTACCACTTTCGTGACGGCCAGATGGTCAAGCGTTCGGTCGACCATTCCTATGTGCAGCGCCTCATCGATGAAGGCGAGATCACCGAGGAAGAGGCGAACGTGCACCCGCAGTCGAACCTGCTGACCGGCTGCCTCGGCACCTACCAGGATCCGCCGCTCGCGCTGCAGCAACTCGGCAAGCTGGAGGTGGGTGACGCGGTTCTGGCCTGCAGCGACGGCCTGTGGCACTACTTCACGACGCATGAGCTCGCCGCGATCGTGCAGGCGATGCCGGCGCGGGAAGCGAGCGAGATGCTGGTCAGCAAGGCTCGTCAGCGGGCCCGCTCTGGTGGCGACAACCTGTCGCTGGCCCTGGTCCGGGTCGAAGCGATGGAGTGACAGCGGCAACGGTGTCCGGCCGAGAAGGGTCGGGCCACCCGATCGGTCAAGGCGCGGAAGCGGCCGCGGGTACCGGCAACGGGCGCACGATCTTGCCGGATGCCGCCCGTTTGGCGTTGCGGGCGTCGATTGCTTCGCGCCGCTTCACGGCGGCCGCCTGGTTGGCCTGATAGCGCTCGAGGCTCTCCGCCTCACGCCGCTGACGCTCCTCTGCACTCGAGGGCGCGTGCGGCGTCGCGCCGCGCAGCGGTTTTGCGGCCGTCGACGGCTTGGGGGTCGAAGTCGAGGGACGGGGCACCGGCTGTGAGGCGGCGGGCGCCCTCGCCGAGGTGGCGGCTTCTCGGGCCGCGTCGGCGTGCTGCTTCGCTTCGATTTGCTCGAGCCGGGCAGCCGCCCGCTGCTTGCGCTCGAGGCTGTCGAGCCGGAGTTCTTCCTGGCGCAAGGGAATCAAGGCCTGGCGACGCTCCTTCTGCGCTGCATCGGTGCAGGCGGTGACGGCGAAGCGTTGCTGGCAGTCGCGTTCTTTTGCCTCGAATCGCCGCTGCACCGCCTGGCGCTGTGCGGCGATATCGGTCTGCTGACGGGCGCCCGAGCCTTCCTGGGCGCCGGCGTCGGCTGAACAAGTGGCCGCAACCAGCGTCGCGACAACGAGGGCCGCGTTGGCGATCGTGGCCCGTGCCGAGGTGGCGACCGTCTTCAGGGCCGCGTTGGCACGGGTGTTCACGTGCGGCCGTTCACGTCAGGGAGGTGTCCACGTCGCGCCGGGCTAGCGCCAGGAACTCCGCCGACTGCATTTCCCGCAGCCGCGACACCGTGCGCGGAAACTCGTGCGCCATCGGCCCCTCGGTGTAGAGGCCCTCCGGCTCGACCTGGGCCGACAGGATCAGCTTGACGCGCCGGTCATAGAGCACATCGACCAGCCAGGTGAAGCGGCGCGCCTCTGACGCGAGCCGCGGCGACATCTGCGGCACGCCGGACAACAACACCGTATGAAATTGGGTGGCGAGTTCCAGATAGTCGTTCTGCGACCGCGGCCCGCCGCACAGCACCTTGAAATCGAACCAGACGACTCCGCCTGCACGTCGCCGCGCTTCGATCTGGCGGTGCTCGATCTGCAGCACCGGGTTCTCGTCCCGCGCTTCGGTCAGGCGCTCGAACGATTCCGTCATCGCGGCATCCGCCCGAGGGCTCAAAGGCGTGTGATAGAAGCCGATCTGCTCCAGCGTCAGCTGCCGGTAGTCGGTACCGTTGTCGACGTTGACGACCTCGAGCCGCGCTTTCAGCAGTTCGATCGCCGGCAAGATGCGGTCGCGGTGCAGGCCGTTCGGGTAGAGGTCGTCGGGCTTGAAGTTCGATGTCGTGACGATCGACACCCGGTTCTCGAACAGCGACTCGAGCAGCCGGTGCAGGATCATCGCGTCGGTCACGTCGGCGACGTGGAACTCATCGAAGCAGATCAGCCGGTAGCGCCGCGACATCCGCTTGCCGAGCTCGGTCAACGGGTTGACGGTGCCCTGCAGCTCGCCGAGTTCCCGGTGCACTTCGCGCATGAACTCGTGGAAGTGCAGGCGCGCTTTGCGCTGCAGCGGCACGGCGTTGAAGAAGCAATCCATCAGGAAGCTCTTGCCCCGACCGACGCCGCCGTACATGTAGACACCCCGCGGGATCGGCGGGCGCATCAGCATTCGGGTCAGGGCATTGCTGCGGCGTGCCTTGTAGTCGGCCCACTCCTGCTCGCAGCGCTCCAGCGAATCGACCGCCCGAAGCTGCGCCGGATCGGCCGTGTAGCCGCGCTCGGCAAGTGTCTGCAGGTAGAGCTCCCGGACGGCCACGACGTCAGAAATTGAGCGCCCGCTTCTCGACCGCCAGCGCCGCTTCCTTGACCGCCTCGCTCAAGGTCGGATGAGCATGGCAGATGCGGCCGATGTCCTCGGACGACGCCTTGAATTCCATCGCCATCACCGCTTCGGCGATCATCTCGGAGGCGACCGGGCCGACGATGTGGACGCCGAGCACCTCATCCGTCTTGGCATCGGCGATCACCTTGACCATGCCGGTGGTGTCGCCGATGGCCCGCGCCCGGCCGTTCGCCATGAACGGAAAGGTGCCCACGCGGTACTCCCGCCCGACCGACTTCAGGCTCTGTTCGGTCTGCCCGACCCAGGCGATTTCAGGCGAGGTGTAGATCACCCAGGGCACGGTGTTGAAGTCGATGTGCGGGTGCTGGCCGGCGATGCGTTCGGCGACTGCCGCGCCTTCCTCTTCCGCCTTGTGGGCCAGCATCGGGCCGCGAACCACATCGCCGATCGCCCAAATGCCCGGCAGGTTGGTACGGCATTCCGCATCGACCTTGATGAAGCCGCGCTCGTCGATCGTCAGGCCGACCGCCTCGGCGTTCAGCCCGTGGGTGTTGGGTACGCGGCCGATCGAGACGATCAACTTGTCGACTGCAAGGTTCTGTGCCTGCCCCGCCGAATCAGTGTACGCGACGCTGACGCCACCCGCTGCCACCTCGACCTTGCCGATCTTCACACCCAGGCTGATCTTCAACCCCTGC
>CAXTDH010000054.1:0-11057 GCA_964242405.1 uncultured Rhizobacter sp.
GTCCGCGAGGCCCCCCCCCGTCGCGCCCGCCCCCCATGCTCGAGCCGGACCACAGCCCGCTCGAGGTACCGCGACTGCTCTCGCTGGTGTCGCTCACGCCACCGGCCGGAATCTGCTCGACATCGACCTCCGTCTTGCGAACAGTGTCGCGAACCACTTCGTCGCGCTCGGTGACCTTCGTCCCGACCTCGACCTCGCCGACGACCCGAGCAGATTTACCGACCACAGCCTCTTCGGCGGAACTGCGAACCTCGATCGAACCCTCCTTGAAGGCTGCGAAGTCGGCCTCGGTCGCCGGGCGGTCGACCACCTTGCGCTGGATGTCCGCATGCTCCTCGCGCAGGCGCACCGTCTCCTCGACCGGCGTTTCGACGACCCGCGAGAACACCCGAACGCCACCGCGCCCGACCGTGCGCTTGCCGACCGCCAGGCTCTCTTCGACGATGTTGAGCTTGTTCGTCGTGCCGGCGGCCATGCCCTCGCTCATTGCCGCCTCGCCCATCGCGGCCTTGCCCGTCGATGCCGTTGCCGCTGCGCCGGACCAGCCTTCGCTCTTCCACTGCTGTGAACGCTCATCGACGTCGAAGGCGCCGCAGTCGTCCAGGATGTCGGTGGCACGCTGGATGTCGGCGTCGCTCGAGGCAGTGACCGTCAGGCCGAAGCCGCCGCGGTTGAAGGCCTCACGATAGGTGCCGGTGGTGTCGCTGGTGGCGTCGTCATCGCTGCCGAAGATCGAATGGAAGAAGTGGCTGAACATGCCCTCCTTCTCGGGCGCGTTGCTGCTCGTCGAGGTGCTGGTCATGCCGGTGGTGCCGGCGATGCCGCTGGTGCCGGTCGTGCTGGTCGAGGAGCCGCCTTCGGCATTCCAGGTCACCTGCCCGGGGGTCATCCCGGCCGCCATCAGCTTCGTACGGGCCTCTTCGGCCGCAGCCCGGGTGTCGAACATTCCAACCAATACAGAACTCATGATTTCAACTCCTCGTGTCGCCCTCATTCGAAGGCTGGGTGAACCTGGCTTTGTCGGGCCGGGCGGTTAGGGCGACGCGATGTCCGGCGAGTGGCCGGGCTCGAGTCGCTCAATCGAAACTTCTTCGCTTCTCAAGGTCACTTGCTGCGGCAGATGACGGATGGAATCAACCCGGGTGATCCGGATTTCCTCCTTCAACATCAGTCGCTTTTCGGTGACCAGTACTTCTTCGACGACCGGCAAAATCCAGGTGTCGCCCTCCTGCCGAGGTGCCGGGGGCTCCATGGTTGCCAGCATGCGGCCGATTTCACGCCGCTCGACGCTCACCTGCTCGTCGCGCAGCGGTTCGTCCACCGTCTGCTCGCGTGCCGTGACCTGCTTGCTGACCCGCCAGCCACCCAGGTCGACTCGTCGCTTGGAAACGAACAGCGACTCCTCGATAACCGGCAGGACGGTCGTTCGGGTGCCTTCTAATGATCCGGTGTTCGTCGTCGAGTCAAGAGCTGTCGCCGACTCGGAGAAAAGACTGCTCATGCGGTTTGTCCAGGTTTTCAGGGGCGATCGGGCGGTATGCGACCGCACTGTCGAACACATGACTGCAATGGGCAGGCCGAGTCCAGGCCGAGAGTTTTGCGTTCGCCTCAAAACCGTGCCCCAGGACAAGTTACGGTCCGGGGGTAGGACAAATACGCTGGATGGCCGGTCGGCTCCGCAACGCGTGCTCTGCTGAACCTGATGGCGGTTGCCACCCCTGATCGTCCGGCTTTGCCGGCCAGACGCCTCCACGGGGTACGATTCGTGGCACAACTCGATGTAGGTCAACTTGCCATGATGAGGCGTCCCCATGTGTGACTCGAACGACCAGGAAGAGCTTCAAAAGTACACCCGCCGAGACTTCGCGGCATGGGCCGCATCGGCCGGCATGCTGATCGCACTGCCGCGCGTGGCCAACGCCGTGACCGTGGCCGAGCGTGAGGTCACCATCACCACGCCCGACGGCAGCTGCGACGCCTACTTCGTCGCCCCCACATCCGGCGCCGCCCCTGGCGTGCTGGTGTGGCCCGACATCTTCGGCCTGCGCCCAGCATTCCGGCAGATGGGCCGGCGGCTCGCCGAATCGGGCTACAGCGTGCTGGTCGTGAACCCTTTCTATCGGCAGAAGAAGGCGCCCACTGCGACCCAAGGCGGCCAGACGCCGATTGCCGACGTGATGCCGCTCATGCAGGCGCTCACCCCGGCGATGCACCTGAGCGACGGCACCGCCTTCGTCGCCTGGCTCGACGGCCAGGCGGAGGTCGACAAGGCGCGCAAGCTGGGCACCACCGGCTACTGCATGGGCGGGCCGATGGCGGTGCGATCGGCCACCGTCGCGCCGAGCCGCGTCGGGGCCGTCGGCACCTTCCACGGTGCCGCGATGGTCACCCCGGCGCCCGACAGCCCCCATCGACTGGTGGCCCAGACGCAGGCGCGCTATCTGGTCGCGGTCGCCGAAAACGACGACGCCAAAGACCCTGCGGCCAAGGCTGCGCTGCGTGCCGCGTTCGACAGCGCCAAGCTGCCCGCCGAGGTCGAGGTGTACCCGGCCGCCCACGGCTGGTGCCCGCCGGACACCACCGTCTACAACGCCACCCAATCCGAACGGGCGTGGTCGCGCCTGTTGGCCACGTTCAGCACGGCGCTGGCCTGATCAGGTGAGGGGAAGGCCGACGCCTCCGCGGGTGCCGTGACGGGCGAGCTCCGGCCTCGGCGCTCCGACATGATTCGAGCCTCCGGGCGAACGGCCGCTGCCCGCGTCAGCCGCAGGTCGGCTTCTGTGCCGCGACAGTCACGGGCAGCCGCCTGAGTTTGAAGATCTCGTTCCCCTGAAGCGGCAACGGGCCGCCTCTGAACAACCGGCCGTGTCCGATCGTGACCGCCTTTCGTTTCTGCACCCAGGCTCGAAAGCTCGCCGCGCGATCGTAGTCGTCGAAGACGATTCCCTTGATGCCCTCGGGGGTCTCGACCGCGACCTGTGCACCGTTGGCCTCGACGATCCACAGCGGCAGGCTGGTTTCGTCGGGCCCGACCAGGAGGTAGGGCTGCCATGGCAGGGTATCGGACCTGAAGTCGACCTCCTGTGCACCCTCGTCGCGTGTCGCCTCCCCCGCGGTCACGACCCGGTCGACATAGCTGGCCCGCGCACAGACCCAAACCTGCTGCGGCGGCAGGAGGCTGACCATCGTCGCGTTGAGGCTGGCCTTGTCCGGCATCGCGAAGTCACGGGTCTTCTCGTCCAGCAGGTCGGGCGCGGCGACGAACTGGCGCTGCAGCTGGCTTTCGTCCGCATGCAGTGAGAGTTGCACGAGCGTGTTGCCCACCAGATCGATGCCCTCACCCCCGGTTCGCAGCACGGTGACCCGGGTCGGCGTGACATTGACGCTGAGTTGCGAGACTTCATTGATGTTGTGCGTCGAGCCGTTGGAATTCGTGAAGCCGACGGCGGCCGACAGCGGTGAAGCCGCACCGCCGAAAGTCGGCGCAGCGCTCAGTGAGCCGTTGAGCTGCCGGCTGATGGCGACCGAGCCGACGTTGATGGTCGTGTTCAGCGTGCTGGCGCTCTGGAAATCGGTGAATCGGAACTTGTTGCCGGCGGGCTTGATCTCGACCAGCATGCGGGTGTACCGGTCGGCCGGCCGCACCCCTTGGCGCTGGACATCGATGACGAGCACCCTGCGCAGGCTGGAAGGGTCGGCCGGGGCAGCGCTGATCGGCTTGCCGATCGATGTCTTCAGGTCCTCGATGTTTTTCGTCTTGCCCGCCAGGGCCCGGATGTAGGAGGCCGCTGCCCGTTCCGGCAACGTCCGCACCGAGAACGTGGGAGCCGGATCGACCGGTTGCGACGAGACGAAGAGCGTCGGCTTCAACTTTTCGTTGGCGCTCGTCAGGTTGGCGGCGTGGCCCGGCGACCAGCGCAGCAGGCTTTGCTGGGGCGCGGCGCCGCACGCGGCGAGCAGGCCGGCGAGCGAGAGGGCGAGCCATGTGCAGGCCGCTCGGGTCATGTCGCTCGCAGCGTGCACACGCACACCGCTTCCGGCTGGTCGGTCATGTCGTTGGTGATGTCGATAGGCGGGCGTTCGACGCTTTCCACGGCGCGGAGCGCCCAGAAATAGGTGCTGTTCGGGTCATAACGCAGGTCGGACAAAAGGCGGGCGCGATCCAGCGAAATCTTCAGCACCCGGACCGGGTCGTGGCGCGATTCCAGCTCTCCCGGTGCGATGAAGGCGAAGATCAAGCTCATGCGACGCTCCCGATGGTGCTGCGGCGGATGCCTCGGACGTTCTGCGGCCCGATGCCCCGGTTCGTTTCCAACGCACGAAATCTGGACGATCCCCGGCTTCCGCGCAATGGGCGTTAGCACCGTCTGGTTTCCAGCGCTCGCCCACCCGCACCCACGTAACATGCGGTTCCCCGCCGTTCGAACGTCTTCATCGCCATGAACATCTACGAGCAGGATCTGGACCGGAACGCAGCCAACTACGTGGCCTTGTCGCCGACGAGCTTCGTCGAGCGCAGCGCCGAGGTCTTCGCCGACCTGCCGGCCGTGGTGCACGGCTCGCGGCGCTACACCTGGGCGCAGACGCGCGAGCGTTCGGCGCGGCTGGCCGCCGCCCTTCGCGCCCTGGGCGTGGCGCGCGGCAGCACCGTCAGCGTCGTGCTGCCGAACATGCCCGAGATGATCGAGGCGCACTACGCCGTGCCGGCGCTGAACGCGGTGCTCAACACGCTCAACACCCGGCTCGATGCACCGTTGCTGGCCTGGCAGATGAACCACTGCGAGACCCAGGTGCTGATCACCGACCGCGAATTCGCACCCCTGGTGGCGGAGGCCCTGCGCGTCCTGCACGACGAGTTCGGCCGCGACCCTGTCGTCGTCAGCGTGAACGACAGCGAATATGTGGGCGCAGGCGAGCTGCTGGGCGTCCACGAATACGAGGCACTGCTGGCCGCGCACCCGCCCCTGGCCCGGCTCGAGGGGCCGGCCGACGAGTGGGACGCCATCGCCGTCAGCTACACCAGCGGCACCACCGGCGACCCCAAGGGCGTGGTCACCCACCACCGTGGCGCCTACCTGAACGCCGTGTGCAACGCCGCCACCTGGACGATGCCGCATTTCCCGAAGTACCTGTGGACGCTGCCGATGTTCCACTGCAACGGCTGGTGCTTTCCATGGACGGTGGCGATGCTCGGCGGCACGCATGTCTGCTTGCGCCGTGTCGATGCCCAGGCCATCCTGCAGGCGATGCGCGAGCACCAGGTCGACCACTACTGCGCCGCGCCGATCGTCCACAACCTGCTCATCGACGCACCCGCCGAGCTGCTCGCCGGCATCCGGCAAAAAGTGCGCGGCATGGTGGCCGGTGCGGCGCCGCCGGCGTCGATGATCGAAGGCATGGCCCGGCTGGGTTTCGACATCACCCACGTCTACGGCCTGACGGAGGTGTACGGCCCGGCGTCGGTGGCCGTCAAGCACGCGTCCTGGGCGGCAGAAAGCCTGTCGGAGCAGGCGCGGTTGAACGGCCGCCAGGGCGTGCGCTACATGCTGCAGGACGGCATGACGGTGTGCGAGCCCGAGACCCTGACCGAATGCCCGGCCGATGGCCAGACGATGGGCGAGATCATGTTCCGCGGCAACATCGTGATGAAGGGCTACCTGAAGAACCCGGCGGGCACGGCCAAGGCGTTCGCGGGCGGCTGGTTCCACACCGGCGACCTGGGCGTCATGGAGAGCGACCACTACGTCAAGATCAAGGACCGCAGCAAGGACGTCATCATCAGCGGCGGCGAGAACATCAGCAGCATCGAGGTCGAGGATGCGCTGTACCGGCACCCGGCCGTGATGGCCTGCGCCGTCGTCGCCCGGCCCGATCCGAAGTGGGGTGAGACGCCGGTGGCGTATGTCGAGCTGAGATCCGGCAGCACCGTGACCGCGGCCGAACTGGTGGCGCACTGCAAAAGCCTGCTCGCGAGTTACAAGGTGCCGCGCGAAATCCGCTTCGAGGCCATCCCGAAGACCAACACCGGCAAGATCCAGAAGTTCCAGTTGCGCGAACGCGCGAAGTCACGCTCGGCGTTCGATTAGGAGCAGGACGATGGGCGACGTCCCCCTGACTGACAGTCCCGTGACTGATGTCCCCTTGGTGCTGAGCGAGATGGACCTGCGCGGCGTGGTCACGCTCACCCTGAACCGCCCGAATGCCTTCAATTCGTTGTCCGAAGGCCTGCTCGAAGCGCTGCAGACAGCGCTCGACCGTGTCGCCTCGGATGACGCGGCGCGCGTAGTGGTGTTGGCTGCGGCGGGCAAGGCCTTTTGCGCCGGCCACGATCTGAAGGAGATGCGGGCGGAGCCGTCGCAAGCCTATTACGAACGCCTGTTCGCGCAGTGTGGCCGCATGATGATGAGCATCCAGCAAATGCCGGTGCCGGTGATCGCCAAGGTGCAGGGCATCGCGACTGCCGCGGGCTGCCAACTGGTGGCGCAGTGCGACCTGGCGGTGGCGACGCGCGAGTCGAAGTTCGCGGTGAGTGGTGTCAACCTGGGCCTCTTCTGCAGCACGCCCAGTGTGGCGCTCAGCCGCAACCTGGGCCGCAAGGCGGCCTTCGAGATGCTGGTGACGGGCGACTTCATCGACGCCGGGCAGGCCCTGCAGAAAGGCCTGGTCAACCGCGTCGTGGACGCATCTCTGCTCGACGCGGAAGTCGAATCGCTGGTCGCGCGCATCGTCGGCAAGCCGCGGGTGGCGCTGGCGATGGGCAAGGCGCTCTTCTACCGGCAGCTTGAGGTGGGCATGCGGGCGGCTTATGACGACGCGGCGCGAACGATGGCGAGCAACATGATGGACGGCTCGGCGCTGGAAGGCGTGCAGGCGTTCATCGAGAAGCGGCCGGCGCGCCGGAACAGCGCCTGCTGATCTGCGGTTGGGCCGTGCCGTGTGCGCCCTGCGGGGCCACTTGGACCATCCGGGTTGGAGCGGGTGAAGGGAATCGAACCCTCGTATGAAGCTTGGGAAGCTGCCGTTCTACCATTGAACTACACCCGCGGTGGCGACCGATTCTAGCGGCGTTGCACCGGGCGATGTCCAGTAGCGGGCTGGGCCGGCCCGGCCGTCGGTCAGCCCGAGCGCGCCAGCCACTCGATGACGAGATCGATCGCCCCACGTGCTGTCGCCGCCTCGGGGCTGTTGACCATCACGGCCACGGCGTACATTTTGCCGCTCGCGCCCCGGACGTAGCCGGCCAGGGCCACGGTGTCGTTCAAGGTGCCGGTTTTGAGGAACGCCCGCCCGGCCGCCCTGCCCCGCAGGCGGTTCGCGAGCGTGCCGTCGACGCCGGCAATGGGCAACGAGTCGATGAAGGCCTGCGACTGATCACCATGCCAGGCTTGGCGAAGCAGCTGCACCATCGCCCGCGGCCGGGCGCGTTCGGAGTGCGACAAGCCCGAACCGTTCTCGACCACGATGTCGCCATCGGCCAGGCCATGCTGGCGCAGCCACTGACGCACCGTCCGCTGGGCGCCGGTGAGCGTCGCGGCCCGCTCGGGGAAGCCGGGCGCGAGCGACAGCATCAGGTTGCGGGCGCCGACGTTGTCGCTCACCTTGTTGATGTCGCGGATGATCTCCGGCAATGGCTTGGAGCGGTGGAACGACAGCGGCTTGAGCGGCTCGCCGTTGTCGCCCGCCGGTACCGCGCTGGCGCTCAAGGGGTGCTCGGGTGCCACCACCTTGCCCTGCAGAACGCCGCCGCCCGCCGCCCACATCTGGGCCAGGGCCCGGGCGGCATAACCGCTGTCCGCGGGAGGAACGAAGCTGATCGCCCTGGTGCCGCAGGCGGCGCTCCAGTTTCCCTGGACGACGATCTCGGCGAGGCCCGGTTCGCGGCCCCGGTCGCTGGCCGCAGCTTGGCGCGGCTCCGCATCTGGGCGCGGCTTCGCGGCTTGTCGCGACTCCACAGCCTGGGGCGGGTCCACCACCTGGCGCGGCTCCGCAGCCTGCTCGTCCGGCCGCCCTGCAGCGCCTTTGCCGTCCTTGCGGCTGCTGCCTTTCTGCCAATGCGCCGAAGCCTCGCAACCGCCCCCGGGCGTCAGTCGATCGACGAGCCGCACATCGCTGAGCGCCGGCTGCAGACGCAGAGCCGGACGACCGTTGCGCGTCGCTTGCAGGACGACCGTGAGCAAGCCCTCGTCGAGCGTCATCGCATCCGGCCAGACATGGCGCGGCTGGTTCGCCGACTGCACCGGCGTGTGCGCATGGTCGGCGGCGCTCAACTGGAAGGCGAAGCGGTCGAGGACGATGTCGCCCTGGATCTCGACCAAGCCCTGGGCCCGCATGCGACCGAACCAGGCCTGCAGTTCGGCCGACGTCAGCTGCGCATTGCCGCCGCCGACGATCAACAGGTCACCGATCAGCCGGTCGCGGACGATCGGCCCCATCGCATAGGCGGAGGTGTGCCAGCGGTAGTACGGGCCGAGCAGATCGAGCGCCACGAGCGAGGTGACCAACTTGGTGGTCGACGCCATGGTGAAGGGCTGCTCCTCGTTCAACCGGATCACGGTTCGGTCGCCGTCGACCTCGGCCGCATAGATGCCGAAGCTCGAATTCGGCAAGCCGGACGAGGCGATCGCGGCGGCGACCGGTGCGGGCAATGGGCTCGACGCGGTCCGGGGCGGCGCCGCGAGCGCTGGCTGCCCGGTCAACACGGCTGCCAGGAACGCCAGGAAGGGCAGGCGGGCGGAAGCGAATGGGTGACGCATCGGCAGAGGCTAGCAGCGGCCGGACGCCGGCGTCGCCACGCCGCAGAGCACGACGCGAGTGAACCGTGAGCGCTCCACAATGCAGGCCGATTCGTGACCGCCGCCGAAGGTGACTCCCCAACCGCCATGTCAGAACCCAGCGAAAAAAACGCCGATGCTCCGCCGGTCTCGCCACCATCACCCCACCCGCACCGGCCGATCCGCAGCTACGTGCTGCGCGCCGGTCGGATCGGCAGCGGCCAGCGGCGTGCGCTCGATGAGTTGACACCCCGCTACGTGCTGCCGTTTCGTCCGGCGCCGCTGGATCCGGCTACCGTATTCGGCCGCCAGGCGCCGCTCATCGTCGAGATCGGCTTCGGCATGGGCGACGCCACGGCGCAGATCGCCGCCGCGATGCCGACGGCCGACTTCCTCGGCATCGAAGTCCACGAGCCGGGTGTCGGGGCGTTGCTGCAGCGCATCGACGCGCAACAGCTCGGCAATCTTCGCATCGTCCGCCACGACGCCGTCGAGGTGTTGACCGACATGATCACGCCGGGCAGCCTGAAAGGCGTCCACGTCTTCTTTCCCGACCCCTGGCACAAGACGAAGCACCACAAGCGCCGTCTGATCCAGCCGCCCTTCGCAGCGCTGCTCGCCAGCCGCCTCGCACCGGGCGGCTACCTCCACTGTGCGACCGACTGGTGGCCCTATGCCGAGCAGATGCTGCAAGTGCTCGCCGCGGAGCCGGCACTCGTCAACACCGCCTCCGGCTATGCGCCCAAGCCTGGCTACCGCCCGCTGACCAAGTTCGAAAACCGAGGGCTCGACCTCGGGCACGGCGTCTGGGATCTGGTGTTCACGACACGTGCGCCGACGGCTCGTCCGCCGTCACTCGGCCCAGCGGATCCAGCCCTGTGACCAGGTGACCAGCACGACGATGCCGAAGGCGATCCGGTACCAGGCGAACGGCACGAAGCTGTGCGAGGCGATGTAGCGCAGGAGCCAGCGGACGACGACCCAGGCGACCAGGAACGAGACGACGGTGCCGACCAGCAGCATGGGCGCGTCGGCGGCAGAGAGTGAATCGCGCGCCTTCCAGAGGCTGTAGGCGCTCGCACCGATCAGCGTCGGGATCGCCAGGAAGAAGCTGAAGTCGGTCGCGGCCTTGCGGCTCAGGCCGAACAGCATGCCGCCGATGATCGTCGCGCCGGAGCGGCTGGTGCCGGGCACGAGCGCCAGGCTCTGCGCGAAACCGACCTTGATCGCATCGATCGGCGTCAACTCGTCGACGGAATGGATCCGCACCTTGCTCGTCGGCCGTCGCTCGGCCCAGAGGATCACCAGGGCGCCGAGGATGAACGTCGTCGCCACGACCGCGGGCGTGAAGAGGTGGGCCTTGATCGCCTTGTTGAACAGCACCCCGAGCACCGCCGCCGGCAGAAAGCCGATCAGCACGTTGAGCAGAAAGCGCCGCTGCCGAGGGTCCCCGCTCGCAAAGCCGGCGAGTGCCTCTCGGACCCGCTGCCAGTAGACGATGATGACGGCGACGATCGCGCCGGCCTGGATGACGATGTCGAAGAGCTTGGCCGACTTGATCGTCTCCTCGTTGAAGCCGATCAGCGAGCCGGCCAGGATCAGATGCCCCGTGCTCGAGACCGGCAGGAATTCCGTCAGGCCCTCGACGATGCCCATGATCGCGGCCTTGACGAGAAGAAAGGGGTCCAAACAGTGCTCCGGGTTCTGCGACGGGTTGACGGTGGGCGATCTTAGCCACTGCCGCCACAGCGGCCGGGAAATAGAATCGAGCCGCCCGGCCCTCGATTCCCGACCGACCCAATCCGTCGCCGCACCCGACCTCCATGAACATCGAACAAGCCCGTTTCAACATGATCGAGCAGCAGATCCGCCCGTGGGACGTGCTGAACACCGGCGTGCTCGAGCTGCTGTTCGTCGTCAAGCGCGAGGATTTCGTGCCGCCCGAATACCGAGCCCTGGCGTTCGTCGATACCGAAGTGCCGTTGCCGGGCGGCCAGTGCATGCTGGCGCCGAAGGTCGAGGCGCGGCTGCTTCAGGAGCTGGATGTGCATCGGCACGAGCGCGTGCTCGAGATCGGCGCCGGCTCGGGCCACATGGCCGCATTGCTCGCGCACCGGGCCCAGGAGGTCGTGACGCTCGAGATCGACCCCGCACTCGCCGCTTTCGCTCGCGCGAACCTGCAGCGCGGCCAGGTGATGAACGCCCGGGTCGTCGAAGCCGACGGCTCGAGCGCGCTGCCGGTCGACGGCCCGTTCGACGTGATCCTGCTGTCGGGCTCGGTCGCCG
>CAXTDH010000055.1:0-10950 GCA_964242405.1 uncultured Rhizobacter sp.
CTCCTCGAAGTCGAACAGCGCCGCGGAAGAGATAGCCACGACCAGCCGGCCGTCCAGTAGGGTGGGCATGTATCGATGATAAGAGCCGCGCCTGCCGTGGACATCGAAGCAGCACGGCGCTGACACGCCTCTGACATCGACGGCCGGCACAGTCCGCCCGTCGCCTTCAGCCGGAGCCCGCTTTGGACACCAGCCTCACTGTCGTCAACGCCTGGCAGCGCCTGTTGCGCCAGAACCTGCTCTATTCGATGCCGGCACGGATGCCGTCGCGAGCTGCGGATGCGGATGAGGATGAGGATGAGGATGCTGTCTGCGGCGGTTCTCCGGCCGATGCACCGGAGACCCTGCCGATGCTCTACCGTAGCGAGGCCTTTGCCGAAGATCTTTGCGAGTCACATCCGCAATTTGCCGGCTGACACCCGGCATCCTCGTTCAACGGTGCGTTACTGCATGAAGCCGATCGGCTGGCGACGTCCGCGCGCGTCCGGCAGGTCGCGCGTCTGGATGTGCTCGCGCCGGTCGAGCTTGGCATTGCCGAAGGCGGTCATCCAGGCGCGGCGCATCTCCCGCGGCGCCATCTCGCTCATCGCATCGAGCACGTCGCTGCGCGGTTCGGACTCGAATCGCTCGCCCCAGGCGTGGTCGGCGCGGATACTGCGGTACAGCCTGGCAGCGATCCGGCGGGCGGCATCGCGGTCGGGCGCCTGCACCTCGTAGACGTTCATCCGGTTCAGGATGGGGTCGGGAATGGCGCGGCCATCGTTGGCGGTCGCGACCCAGATCACCTGGCTGGCATCGATCGGCACTTCGGCGAACTCGTCGGTAAAGCTGCCTGCAGTGTCGTGTTCGAGCAGGCCGTAGAGCGCGCCCAGCGGGTCGTAGGCGTGCTCGCCGCCGGCCTTGTCGATCTCGTCCACGACCATCACCGGGTTGGCGTATTGGCCGTCGACCAGCGTCTCGAAGACCTTGCCGGGCCGCGCGCCCTTCCATTGGCTGGAGGCGCCCGACAGCACCCAGCCGGCGGTCATCGAGCTCATCGACAGGAAGCCCATGCCGGTGCCGAGCAGCACCGAGAGCGCCCGGGCGAAGTGTGTCTTGCCGACGCCGGGTGGCCCGAGCAGCAGCAGCGGCGTGATCTCGAGCGCGTCACCGCTGTCTTCGCAGAGCGCGAGCTGGCGTCGGATGTCGTCGAGCACCTCGGCGAAATTCGGCAGCTCGTCGTAGAGATGGTCCATCACCGGCAGGCCGGAGGGCTTGACCTGGAAGCGCTCCGGGCCCTTCTCGAGCATGCGCTCGTAGGTCGACCGAAGCGACTCGTGTTCCTTCTGCGGCAGCTTGCCCAACCTGCGCCCGACTTCATCAACCTTGTAGACGCTGCGCATGCGCGCGATCGGGATGCCGGATCGTGCCGAGGCGGACCGGGCTGCCGGTACGGTCACCAACTTGTGGGAAGCGGTCATCGGCTCAACCTCCGTCCGTCCAATTGCCTGCTGAAAGCGAGACACCCGACCCTGAATCTCGCCAGCAACGCGGTCTTGCAGTTTGCATGCCATGGGCTCAGGCCGCGTTCGACCGGCGCCGGGCAGCAGCTTATCTCTGTCTCTTCGGCGCTGCAGGCGCTTACTTGACCCAGGTGTTCAACTGAATGATCGGCAGCAGCACCGCCAGGACGATCAGCATCACCACCGCGCCCATCACCACGATCAGCAGCGGCTCGAGAATGGTCGCCATCTGCAACGCGCGCCGCTGGACCTCGGTCGCGAGCTGCCGAGCGGCGCGGTCGAGCATTGACGGCAGCTGGCCCGTCTGCTCGCCGAGGCGGGCGAACATGGCCAGCAAGCCGGGGAAGCGCTTCTTGCCGGCGAGCGCCGAGGCGAGCGGTGCGCCCTCGCGGACCTGCACCAGCGCATCCATCGCGTCGGCCCGCATGGCACGGTTCGAGAGCGTCTCGGCCGCGGCCTGCAGCGCCTTCAGGATCGGCACGCCAGCGCCGGCGAGCATCGCCAGCGTGCCGGCGAAGCGGGCGGCGTTATAGCCGCGCGCCAGCCGGCCGACGAGTGGCAGGTTCAACCAGCCGGCATCGAAGCGCTCGCGGAACGGTTCGTTGCGCAGTATCAGCATCAAAATCCCGACGCCCGAGCCGATCAGCAGCGCGACCAGCCATCCCCAGCTGCGCAGGAAGCTGCTGAGCGCGAGCATCGCGACCGTCAACCCCGGCAGCGCGCGCTTCGAGCTGACGAACACCGAGGCGACCTGCGGCACGACGTAGGTCACCAGGAAGGTCACGATCACCACCGCGATCAACGACACGATCACCGGGTAGAGCGTCGCCCCGACGAGTTTCGACTTGAGTTCCTGACGCGCCTCCAGGTCGTCGGCCAGGCGTTCCAGCACGCCGCCGAGGGCGCCGCTCTGTTCGCCAGCGGCGACGACGCCGCGGTACACCTCGTCGAACTCGCGCGGTGCGCTGCCCAGGGCCCGGGCGAAGGCAGAGCCGCTGTTGACCTCGCTGCGCAGATGGGCGACGAGCTCGCGCTGCCGGTTGTCCTCGGCCTCTTCGCTGAGCGCCGTCAAGGCCCGCTCGAGCGGCAGGCCGGAGGAGACGAGCCCGGCGAGCTGGCGCGTCCAGACGGCCAGGCCGGTGGCGTTGAACACCCGCCGCGACAGGCTGAGGCCTTCGGCTTTGGTGCCGGCCGTGGCGACCAGCGTGACGTCGAGCGGCACCAACGACTGGCCACGCAACTGCGCCCTCGCCGCCTTGGCGTTCTCGGCATCGAGCAGGCCGGTGGCCGATTTACCGGCGGCGTCGAGCGCCTCGAATTTGTAGGCAGGCAACGGGCTTCAGCCTCGACCCGGCGGCAGCGGCAGCGGCAGCGGCGGCCGCAGCGGCGGCACCGGCACCGGCTGCGCCAGCAGGCGCGGGAGCGTCGTCATGACGAAGCGCAACCTCATTCCCGCGTCACCCGCATCACCTCTTCCGGCGAGGTGATGCCCTCGGTGACCAGCCGTTCGCCGTCCTCTCGCATCGACCGCAGGCCGGCCGATTCCGCGGCAACGAAGATTTGCGACTCCGCCGCCCGCCCGTGGATCAGCGACCGTACCTTGTCGTCGACCGTCATCAGCTCGTAGACCCCCGTCCGCCCCTTGTAGCCGGTCGTGCTGCAAAGCGCACAGCCCACCGGGTGGTAGCGGCCGCGGGCATCGACCCGCTTGCACGCCGGGCACAACTTGCGCACCAGCCGCTGCGCCAGCACGCCGATCAGGCTCGACGAGAGCAAAAAGGGCTCGACGCCCATGTCGATCATCCGGGTGACGGTCGAGGGCGCGTCGTTGGTGTGGACGGTCGCGAGCACCAAATGGCCGGTCAGCGACGCCTGGATGGCGATCTGCGCGGTCTCGTAATCGCGGATCTCGCCGATCATGATGACGTCCGGGTCCTGCCGCAGGATGGCGCGCAGGGCCTTGGCGAAGGTGAGGTCGATCTTCGGATTGACCTGCGTCTGGCCGATGCCGGGGAGTTCGTATTCGACCGGATCTTCGACCGTCAGGATATTGGTGCCGGCGGTGTCGACCCGGCCCAGCGAGGCGTAGAGCGTCGTCGTCTTGCCCGAGCCGGTCGGGCCGGTGACGAGGACGATGCCGTGCGGCTGCTGGACCAGCTTGTCGAACTTCTTCAGCACCTCGCCGCTCATGCCGAGCGCCTCGAGCGTGAACTTCGATTCACCCTTGTCGAGCAGCCGCAGCACGGCCCGCTCGCCGTGCGCCGACGGCAGGGTCGACACCCGCACGTCGACCGCCCGGCCGCCGATGCGCAGCGAGATCCGGCCGTCCTGCGGCAGCCGGCGCTCGGCGATGTCGAGCTCGGCCATGATCTTCAGGCGCGAGATCAGCGCCGCGTGCAGCGCCTTGTTCGGCTGCACCACCTCGCGCAAGGTGCCGTCGACGCGGAAGCGCACCGAGCTGCTGCGTTCGTAGGGCTCGATGTGGATGTCGGAGGCGCCGTCCTTCGCGGCCTGCGTCAGCAGCGCGTTCAGCATCCGGATGATCGGCGCGTCGTTCGAGGCTTCGAGCAGGTCCTCGATCGCCGGCAGCTCCTGCATCATCCGCGACAGGTCGACGGCGCTCTCGACCTCGCCGATGACGGTCGCGGCGCTCGATTCGCTGCCGGCGTAGGCCTGGGCGATCCGGCCGGTCAGCGAGCTGGCGGCCTCGCGTTCGAGCGAATCGACTTCGTAGAGCCGCAGCACTTCCGACAGCGCCGGCAGCCCCACCGATTCGGGCGCCCAGAGCACGAGGCGCTCGCCGTCGTTCTCCAGCAGCAGGTTGTTCGCCTTGGCGTAGGCGTAGGGCAGGGGGTGGCGGGTGCCGAGGGTGGAGGCTCTCATGCTATTGACCTTGACGAAGCGTCGGCGGCACGACGGCCGGATCGGGCGGCGGTGCGGGCACCGGCTGCGGCACGGGCCCGCGCTGCGTGCCGGGCGAACTCGGCGGAGCCGACAGCGGCGCCGCCTGTTGCACGCCGAGCGCCGGCGGCATCACCGGCGGGTCGTTGACCGGCACCAGGACGCTCGGCTTCGGCTGCGCCGCCTGCTGCGTCGCCCGGATCAGGTCGTAGCGGTCGACCGACAGCTTGTTGGTGCTCTCGTTGTCGCGCATCACCACCGGCCGCAGGAACACCATCAGGTTCGTTCGCGTCTTGCTGCGGCTTTCGCTGCGGAACAGGGCGCCGAGGTAGGGGATGTCGCCGAGCAGCGGGATCTGCGACTTGTTGTCGGTGTAGCGGTCTTCGATCAGGCCGCCCAAGACGATGATCGAGCCGTCGTCGACCGTCACCGTCGATTCGATCGAGCGCTTGTTGGTCGTCGGGCCGGCGTTGCCGGTGCCGACGGCGGTCGTCGTCGCGACCGACGACGACTCCTGGTAGATCACCATCCGCACCGTGCCGTTTTCACCGATCTGCGGCTTGATGCGCAAGGTGATGCCGACGTCCTTGCGCTCGATCGTCTGAAACGGGCTGGTGGTCGCGGTGCCGGTGTTGGTGAACGAGCCGGTGATGAAAGGAACGTTCTGGCCGACGACGATCTTCGCCTCCTCGTTGTCGAGAGTGATCAGGTTAGGCGTCGAGACGATGTTGGTGTTGGCCTGGCTTTGCAGCACCCGGGCGATCGACGCTAGGGCATAGGTGCCGAAGAAGTTGCGCACCAAGCCGACGTTCAGGCCTTCGCCGAGCGTCAGGCCGCCGCTGGTCGTGGCGCCGCCCGCCACCGCGGTCGTGATGCCGATGATGTTGTTGCTGGCCGAGCCGCCGGCGTTGAAGTTGGTGCCGCCGATGACGCCGTACTTGTCGCCGCTGTTGCCGATCAGCCCCTGCCACTGGAAGCCGAAATCGGCCGAGTTGTCGCCGCTCACCTCGACGATCATGCTTTCGATGTAGACCTGGGCGCGGCGCGAATCGAGCTGGTCGATCAGGACGCGCAACTGCCGGTACATCGGCTCCGGGCCGGTGATGATGAGCGAGTTGGTCGCCGGGTCGGCCTGGACGAAGCCGCCGGTCGAGGGTGACCCGGAGCCGGAAAGCGGCGCCGTCGACTGCTGGGAAGTGCCGGTCGCGCCGGTGCTGGTCCCGGTGCCGCTGTTGCCGCTCGACGTGCTGCTGAACGGCGAAGAAGTCGAACTCGCGCCGCCGGCGCTGCCACCGCCGGAGCCACCCGAGTAGGCCGCCCGCAGCACCGTCGCCAGCTTGACCGCGTCGGCATTCTTCAGCGACACCACCCAGATATTGCTGCCGCCCTGCATGCCCTGCATCGGCTGGTCGAGCTTCTCGACGAGCGCCCGGATCGAGGCCAGCCGTGCCGGGTTCGCGGCCCGTACCAGCAGCGAGTTGCTGCGCGAATCGACCAGCACCGAGGCGACGTTCGTGCCGCCGCCCGCGGCGCCCGGCGCAGCACCCGGCTGCGCCGCCGTTCCGGAACTGTCGGTCAGTCGCTGCACAAGCGTCACGATATCGCTCGCCACCGCGTATTTCAGCGGCAGCACCTCGACGTCGCCGGCCGCCGGCGTGTCCATCGCGCTGATGATCTTGCCGATTCGCGTCAGGTTGTCGGCATAGTCGGTGATGACCAGGGTGTTGTTGCCCGGGTTGGCGTTGATGGTGTTGTTCGGGCTGATCAGCGGCCGCAGCACCGCGACCAGGTTGTTGGCGTTCTCGTGCGTCAGCCGGAACACCTGGGTGATGACCTGGTCCCCGCGCCGGCTGGTCGCCTCACCCAACGTGACGGTACCGGTCTGCAGCTTCGCATCGGCCTCCGGCACGATTTTGAAGAGGCCCCCCACTTCGACGACCGTGAAGCCCAGGCCGCGCAACGAGGCGAGGAAATTCAGGTAAGCGGCATTCGGCGACAGCGGCTCTTCGCTGTAGAGCGTCATCGTGCCCTTGACCCTCGGGTCGACGAGAAACTGCTGGTTCAGGATTGCCGACATCGCCCGGGCCACGCCCTCGATGTCGGCATTGACGAAGTTCAGGGTGACGGGCTGGCCACGAAATCGCGTCTTGGCGTTCTGTTGGGCGAACGAGGCCGGCGGCAGCAGTGCCGCGCAGAGCAGCACGCCGGCGAGTACGGCCGGCAGTTTGCGGCCGGTGCGGCGGGCCGCCTGCCGTATCGAGGGCGTTGACTTCATTCTCATCCGATCGAAATGACGGAGCGCGCGCCACTGCGCCGCCCGATGATGTTCAGCAGGCTGGCGAGTGCCGCCTCGCTTCCCGACACCGCCGTGGCCTCGCCGCGAAAGCGCACCCCGGCCGGCCCGATCGTGCCGTTGCCGTTCAATTGCAGGGCGCGCTCCCGGGTGGTCAACTCCAGCAGCGAGGTGCCGGCGCTTGCCGGATCGCCGGAAACACTCATTCGGTAGCTGCCGAGCGCGTCCAGCGTCGTCAGGCGGGACGACATCTGGTCGAGGTCCAGGTCGGCCCGGCCTTCGAGCCGCCATCGGCCCTGCACCGACTCGATCTTCATGCCGGGCGAGAGCAGCCGCAGCTTGCCACCGAGCTGCATGGTGTTCCAGGGCGTGCCGAGGCCGGCCAGCAAGCCGGTCGGCCATTGGGCGATCCAGCCCGAGGTCGGCAGCAGCGTCACGCCGACACGACCGAAGCCGGGCGTCACCTGCAGCACCAGGTCGCCGTTCAGGCAGCAGGCGTGGCGCGCCCGGAACTCGAGGCCGAGCAGGCCGTGGCTGCGCAACGTCCATTCGATGCGGCCCGGGAGAGCGGCGGCATCGCGGCTGTCTGAGCCGCCGGTCAGGGCGACAACGGCGCTGCCCGACCAGACCGTGCCGCGGGCATCGCCCAGAATCAGGCGCTGGCTGCTGGCGTTGGCGATCCAGCCGGCCAGCCAGGCGGCCGGGGCGAAGATCACACAAGCCACCGCCAGGCCGAAGAGGGTGCCCGCGAGCGCCCAGCGCAGGCCGGCGCCTCGCGACTTGTCCCAGGAGAGTTCGGCGAACGTCGATTCGCCGAAGCTGGTGCTGGCGGTCGTCGGCGTCCACATTGGCCGGGTACGGGGCGCACCGGTGCGCTTCTTCAGGAGGCGGATCACGGCAGGTTTCCGAGTGCGACTGTCAGGCTGCCGGAGTAGCCTTCGGCAGCTCGCTGCAGCTGGGCTTCGACCGGCCGGGCGCGGGCCCCGCTGCGCGCTTCGGTCAGCCAGGCGCGGAGCGCGTCGGGGGAAACACCGGTCAGGGTCAGCGTCGCCCGGTCACTGCGCACGGTCAGCCGGGCCCGGCTGCCGAGGCGGTCGGTGGCCGATTTCAGGGCGAGCGCCGCCTGTGTCGCCGGCACCGGTACGGTTGCGCGCAGCGTCTGGCTCTCGGCGGCGGTGTGCTGCATCTGTTGCCACTCGGCATCGAGCCGGTCGAGCTCGCCCGGCGCCTCACGGGTGGTTCGCCAGGCCGGCTGCACGAGCAGGCTCCAGATCAAGAAGGCGCCCAGCACCGCGGCGAGCAGGCTCAGCGCCAGCCGTTCACGGCGGACGCGGCCGCGCCACCAGACGCCGATCTGCCGCCGGGCGTCGACCAGCGGCGCGGGCAGGCGGGTATTGGCGGACGCGGCCGTCGAGCCGTTCATCGCCATGCGGGATCGCCGGCGGTCACGGCAACGGCAACGGCAACGGCCATCATGTGCGGCCTCCGGTCGCTCGACTCAGCACCAACCGGCCTTCGCTCGAATCCACCTGCCAACCGGCCGGCCGCAGCACGCTGCGGAACTGCTCGATCTGTTCGGGGCTCCAGCCGTTCGCGGCGAGTGTCAGCCGGCCGGGCTCGAAGCGCAGCATGTCGACCGGTGGGCGTTCGGGTGGCCAGGCCGAGGCGGCTGCCTGCAGCATCGGCTCCAGGTCGGTGTCGCCCGGCTTGCCCGCGAGCGTCCGCAGCGACTGCGATTCGCGCTGCATGACAGCGGCGGCGTCGCGCTGCACGTCGAGTGCGCTGACCTTCGGGTAGGCGGTGCGAACCAGTTCCTGCAGCGCCGCCCGCCGGGCCTCGATCACACCGCGTTGATGCCAGGCCCAGAGATTGAGGCCCAGCACCTGAACCACCGCCAGCGTCACCAGGCCGATGCGGACCGGCCGCCATTCGGGGCTGAACAGCTGCCGCGCCGAGTCGCGCATCGCCCGGCCACTGCGGGTACGGCGGGCCAGCTCGAACTGGCGCAGGTTCCAGAGGCTGCGGCCGGCTTGCAGCAGGCGTTGCGCCGCCGGCATCACCGCGACCGGCGCGCCCAGCCACTGCTCTGCCGCTGCGGCCGCGCCGGGCGTCGCGCTCCAACGGGTGCCGGGCGGTGCGGGCATCGGCACCAGCGTCCGGGCCAGGCCGCCCTGGAGCCGCACGCTGGCCACGCCGTCCGCATGCGCCCAGCTCAAGGCGATGCCCTGGCCCCCGCCGGTATCGGCCTGACCATCGCCGACGGTTTCGGCGAAATGACCGGTCGGTGGGTCATCGGGCCAGCTCATCGGCACCATCCGGTCGATAAAAAGCTCGGCCTTCTCGAGCGCCGCGAGCTCGGCCCGCATCCAGCGGCGCGACACCGCGGCGACCCAGGTCGGCTGCCCGGCGGTCGCGCCCGGTGCCAGTGCCAGGTGGACGTCGTCGGTCTCCTCGAGCAGCGCCTCTTCGAGCACGCCGAAGAGCGCTGCCTTGAGCCGTGCTGCCGGCGCCTTCGGCAGCACGATCCGGTGCCAGCTGACGTCAGCATCCGCCAGCACGCCGATTACCGTCGTCGACTTGGGCAGCAGGGCCGCGGCACAACGGCCCTGCGATTCGACGGCAAGGCCATCGGTGCTGAGGACATAGCTGTACTCGGTGCTCAAGCCGGAACCGGCTGGCTCGATGCCGGCCACACCGGCACGCAGCCGCTGACGCTGCGGAATCAGGACGACGAGGGTCGACATCAGGGAACGGGTTGCTGAACTGGCTCAATTGTAGGCATGGGGGTATCTACAAATCTTCATGAATCAAGGACTTACAAGCCGTTGTTGTAGCTTGGGACAAGGCCGGCGAAGGTTCGAAAAGAGCGACGATCGTGGTTCGAAACAACCGGAACCGGCCTCGACGCATCCATGGTCGACGGGGTGATCGTGTGCTGTCGGATGTGCGCGTGGTCAAGGCGTCGGCCGTTCGTCGCGGCTGGCGATACGTTCTTTTTCGATCACGTCGATCTGGCCGGTGGTCCGGCGGCGCACGAGCGATCGCTCCTCCAACACCCGGTCGGCCAGCCGCAACCGACCTCGGACTTCGAAGTAGCTCGACTTCACGTCGATGTTGGGTGGGGCCTGGCCTTGCGGCGCTTCCTGCGGCCGGCCGAGCGCGGTGTAGAAATCGGCGATGCTCTTGAATGGCGCCCGCTGACGAAGCTGGATCAGCCGCTCCGCCGAGCCGAGATCGAGGTTCGGGATCTCGGCCGAAAGCGTCTCGCGGGAGGCGGTGTTGACGTTGATGGGCGTCTTGTCGGGCAGTACCGCGAGGTAGGGCCGCAGGACGTCGAGCGTCTGCGCATCGACGCCCAGCCAGGCGAGCTGCGATACCGATTTGGGCAGCAACGGGGTCGGGCCCGAGACCGGCGCCGATGCGGCCGCGCCGCCGGTGCCGCCGGCGCCTAGCGCCCCCAGCATGCCCGACGCCAGGGTCGCGGCCACGCCGGAATCGACGCCCAGCGTCTGGCACAGGCGGCCGAGTGCGGCGACTTCGGCGGCGTCCGTCTGGTTGCCGGTCACGAGGTTGGTGACGTTGAAGCGCGCCTGCGCATCGGTGATCGCGCCCGACAGGAACGCTTCCAGGCCGTCGTCGGTGCTGCCTTCCTTGTCGGCCGCGGCCAGGAAGGTCGACAGCCGGGCCTCCTTCAGCGGCATCGCCCATTCCTCGCCGAGATGGTCGATCGCAGCGCTGCGCTGGTCGGACCGCAGATCGTTGCGCAGGAGCAGCCGCGCCCAGTCGAGTGCCCCGACCAGGATCCAGGCGGCCTGCATGCGACCCCGTTCGGCCGCCTCGACCTGCACGGCGCGCCACTGCTGCCAGACCATCGATGCCGACAGCGTCACGACGAGCGTGACGATGATCATCGCCGTCAACAAGGCGGCGCCGCGTTGCCGGCCGCGCCTGCCGCGCTGGACGGGCCCGGTGCGCCGTCGAGGTTCGCCCTGCCGGTCAAGCCCGCCGCGCCCGCCGTGTGCCAGAGCGAATCGGTGGCGAAGGTGACGCTTCATCGGATCACGGGCCGAGCTGGGTATCGCGCGTCAGGCTGCCGTCGAGGCCGCTGCCGGGAGCGAAGCTCAGCACCAGCCGGACGCCCGACGGCAAGGCGATGCGCGCCCCCGGCAAGCTGAACGCCCCGCCCGTGCCGCCGATGCCGCCAATACCGTTGCTGCCGCTGCCGCCGACGCCGATGCCGCGGCTCGAACCGGC
>CAXTDH010000056.1:0-10917 GCA_964242405.1 uncultured Rhizobacter sp.
GCCCCATCCGCTGCTCGAACCACTCCTGCAGATGCTGGGCGCCCGGTCGGAGATCCGCGGTAACGGCTTTTTGGACTCACTGCCGCCTCTGACGAGGGCGGCACGTGGGTCGGCGCCAGCCGCCTCCGTGGTCGGTGAATGGCAGGCCGATGCGCATATCGGCCCTTACCGGCTCGAAGAGCGGCTCGGTGCTGGCGGCATGGCCGAGGTCTGGCGAGCCAAACGCGACGACGGCGCATTCCAGCGCACCGTCGCCATCAAGCTGCTGTTCCGGCACGTCGGTGGCCCGCGGCAGCAGGAGACGTTCGCCCAACGCTTCAGCCGCGAGCGCGACATCCTTGCGACGCTGCACCATCCGAACATCGCCGCTCTACACGATGCCGGCGTCACGCCGTCGGGCCAGCCGTGGCTGGCGCTCGAGTACGTCGAGGGCGAGGCGCTGACCAGCTGGTGCGACAAGGCGCAACTCGGCGTGCGCGCCCGGGTCGAGCTCTACCTGCAGGTGCTGTTGGCGGTGCAACATGCCCATGCCAATCTGGTCATCCACCGCGACCTGAAGCCGGCCAATATCCTGGTGACGACAGAGGCCCAAGTCCGCCTGCTCGACTTCGGAATCGCCAAGCTGATGGAGGCGGGCGGCGATGCGCTCGCCGACACCGAGCTGACGCGTCACGCCGGCCGCATGATGACCGTGCGCTACGCCAGCCCCGAGCAGCTCACCGGGCAGCCGCTGACGACGGCCTGCGATGTCTATTCTCTCGGGGTGGTGCTGTACGAGCTGCTGTGCGGCCAGCTGCCGTATGAGCCGAAGGTCGATTCGCCGGCGCAGATCGAGCAGGCGATCCTCGAGGTCGAGCCGCGGCCGCCGAGTCGGCGGGCGCCGACGAGCGCTGCCGCGAGCGCCCGGGGCAACGGTGATGGCACGGCGCTCCGCCGGTCGCTCGGCAATGAGCTGGATGCGGTCGTGTTGCGGGCGCTGGCGAAGCGGCCGGCTCAGCGCTATCCCTCCGTCGAAGCGCTGCGCGTCGAGCTAGAACGTTGGCTGGCGGGTGAGCCGGTCCACGCCCGCGCACCGACTGGTGCTTACCGGCTTCGGAAGTTCGTCGGCCGGCATGTCCTCGGCGTGTCACTGGGTGCGGGTGCAGCGCTGGCACTGGTTGTGGTTGCCACCGTTGCTGTCTGGCTCGGCTTCCAGGCGCGGCAGGAGTCAGCTCGCGCGACCGCGGCGCGCGACTTCATGATGGGTATGTTCAAGCAGGCGGATTCCGACAAGTCGCATGGGGCGGACATGACCGCGCGGCAGCTGCTCGACCGTGGGCGGGACGATGTCTTGACGCGGCTGAAAGGCCAGCCGCAGCTCCAGGCCGATCTGCTGGAAGGGATTGCGGGCATCCAGTCGAGCATGGGCGAAAACACCAAGGCCGACGTGACGCTCGAGCAGCTGGCGAAGCTCTACCGCGACACGGGCAAGCCACGGCAGGCCGAGCTCGCGCTGGCCAAGCGTGCCGAGGTCGCGCTGCGGATGGGGCGAATCGAGCTGGCGGAGTCACTCATTGCCGAGGCTGTCACGGGAAAGCGTGGAGTAGAAGACCCGCCCGAGCTGATGGTGACCGTCGAGTTGACCCGGGGCTGGGTTGCACTCTGGCGTGGCAATGCAGCGCTGGCCGGGCAGCGCTTTGCGAGCGCCCTGGAAACCGCCGAGAAGGCATTTGGACGGAACACCCCCCGAGTGATGGATGCGCTCGTAGGCCTCGTCCAGTCCGAAGCTGGCCTGCGGCGCTACGACGCTGCCGTGGCCCTGCAACACGATCTTGCATCGCGGCAAGCCAAGGTGGTCGGGGTGACGCCACGCGACCTGATCGAGCTCGACGTCGGCGAAGCCGAGCTGCTTCAAAAGGCCGGGCGGTTCCAGGAGGTCGTTCGCCGGACCGACGACGCCCTTCCGCAGTGTCGGTCGGTGCTGGGCGAAGCGAACGCCATGTGTCGGCGCCTTGTGTACGTGCGGGCGCATGCGCAGTCCAACCGTGGTGTCGCCGACACCGACGGCGCCCTGATCGAGGCACTCCGGACAATGGCGAATGACGCTTCATCGCCTGGTCTTCAGCTGCTGTCAAGCCTTACCTTGTTTCGCATCCTGTCGCAGCAAAACGCGCTGGGACGCTACCCTGATGTGGTGGCAAGGGTGCACCTGCTCCTTGCGCCACAAGCTGCCGCGGCGCTCGCACCGGCGCGCCGGGAACTGGCACTGCAGCAACTGGCAGCTGACGCGTTGCGTCATGGGCGCCCGGCGGAGGCAGGGCAGTGGCTTGCCAAGGCACTCGAGCTTCGTCCGCCCGGTGGCGAAATGGCGCTCGGACAAGCGACCGCCTCGGGAACTTCGATGCTCGTGGCGATCACGATGCTGGCGCAGGACCGCCCGGCAGAGGCGCTCGCCACAATGCAGAGCGCGCTCGAAGGGCAGGCCGAAGCTCTGGGCGCATCGCATCCACTGGTGATGCTCTATTCGCTCAATCTGGCGCATGCCCTGGCGGCTCTAAACCGCAAGGCTGAGGCGCTTGCGGTCGTCGACCGCGCCCAGCCGGTCCTGAAGCAGGCGCTTGGCGAGGAGTCCCTCAATTACCAGCGGATCGTGGGATTACGCGAGGCACTGTTGATAGTTTCCTCTCGGTCGCTGCCGAGCGCGCAACGCGACGCAGAACATCTTTTTCACCCCGGTCGGTCAAGGCCTTCGGGCAGCATCGACTTCTTCAACTAGATCTAAGGATTTTTATGGCCACCAGCATTCCATCTCAACCTGGGCGCAATTCGGTCGCTCCCTGGCCCCCAGTGCCCAACTCCACCGACTCGGTCGCTCCCTTGCCTCCTGTCCCTAACGCCATCATCCGTGGCCTCGGCATTGCTGTCGGTGGTGGGCTGGCCCTGGCCCTCGTGTCAAGTTTGAAATCCAGGGGCGTTCCAGATCAGCGATGACCCTGCAGTGTCGGGGTGCGCACTTGAAATCAGCCCTGCAGCCCCGGGGCCGCAGCGGGTGGCTCGCCGGCACGAAGTCCTTGCGGCAAACGGTCCTAAGCAAAGACTCGCTGTTCCCCGTCGGATTCGTGCATCGACTGCTCGCTTCGTTCTCGCTGACCGGCTCAATGCTCGATTACCGCCGGATGGTTGTCGAGAGTTGCTGACATAGCAATCTCTTAATGATCTAAATAAGCTAAAAGATTTTTTGCATCCAGCCGGTGCACCTCAATCCGGCGTACTAATTGTTAATGATGACAATGAAAAATTCAAGTGCGGTAGTAGCGGCGCCATTGCAGCCTGCGTCAGTGCGAGCGCATCATCGTCGAAAGCCTTCCGTCCAGCGCGACGTCTCCAAGAAAGCTAAGTGATCCAACAGTCAGCACCATGGCAACCGTCAATCACCAGCGGCCTACCCGCTTGTATGCGTCGATGTCACGAGCACTGAACTTGCTGGGCGACAAGCTGTCGCGCAAAGCGCGCGCTCGCTCGAGCCGCTCCACCGGCGACAAGGTGCCGGGCAGCAAAGCAGCTTTTAGGCACACGATCGCCTCGCTGTTCATGCTTCGTCGGTTCGCGTTGGCCGACAATTGGAATCGTTGATAGACCACATCCGGAACGTTTGTCAGGGTCAGCGTCTTAGGCACTTCAATCTCCGACTGACGGATCAATGTGACCCACGCTCTACCTCCGTTTTGACCGCCGCCCCCAAGTCGATCACCGCCATCGCGTAATAGCTCGACCAGTTGTACCGGGTGATTGCGTAAAAATTCGACGTCCCGGCGACATAGCTCGGCGCCGCATCACCGTTTTGCAGTTCGACGAGGGCCAGCTTGGGATGACCGCCATCCAGCCCGGACATCCTCGCGTCAAAGGCGAGCGCAGCGGCATCGAGCTTCGCGCCGTGGTCCTGCAACTCTTGCACCGTAAACGTGGGCAGGATGTCCGGCACCAGCAGCACCGCCCGGTCGCGGGCATCGACCGGCGCGTCGACCGCGAAGCGGGTGGGCACGCCGCGCTGCCAACCGAACTCGGCCAAGTAGTGCGCGACGCTGCCGATCACATCCGCCGCATTACCGCGAAGATCGGTGCGGCCATCACCGTCGAAGTCGACCGCATAGGCGTTGACGCTCGACGGCATGAACTGCGGCATGCCCATCGCGCCCGCGTAGCTGCCGGTCGGCACCAGCGGATCGATCCGCTCGCGCTGGCACATCACGAAGAACGCCTCCAACTCGCTGCGGAAGAACTCGCTGCGGTCCTTGCGGCCGACAGGGAAGTCGAAAGCGAGGGTGGAGAGCGCGTCGACGGTGCGAAAGCCGCCCATCTGCTGCCCGTAAATCGACTCGACCCCAATGATGCCCATGACGATCTCGGGCGGCACGCCGTACATTTGCTCGGCCTGCTTCAACCACTTTTCGTTGGCCCGCCAGAAGGCGACGCCGGCCCGAATGCGCATAGGTTCGACGAAGCGGGCCCGGTAGGCGGCCCAGTTCTTCGCCGTGCCGGCGGGCGGCGGCATGATGAAGCGCGCGACGCTCGGCTGGTAGCGGGCCGCTTCGAGCGCGGCGCGCACCCATTGCGGGTCGAGGCGGTTGCGCTCGGCCATTTCGGCGCCGAAGCGCATCACATCGTCGCGCCGGCCGTAGGTGACGACGTCGGGCGCCTCGCCCGGGGCAGCGGCGGCAGCGGCTGAGGCAGCAGCGTGATGTGGCCGCGGTTTCTTGGCCGCGGCATCGTTCGCACACGACGACACGGTGATGCAGGCGAGGACGAGCAGGGTGGGTAACAGCGGACGACAGGACATCGTTTCCAGCGCGGCAGTGGCAAGCCGGCATTTTGGCTGCAAGTGCGGCCCGCACCGATGGACTGCTGCTGGCGGCGGCCGGCAGTTGCGCCGGCGCGCACCGAGCGTGCGCTTCCTCAGCCGAGAATCGCCGCGATCCGCAACAACGACCAATACGCCGCCAGCGACCCGATCGCGTAGACGATCGGCGTCTTCAGCCGCGCCGCCCACGGCTGGCGCCTGACGACGACGAACAACGCCCACGCCGCCCCGACCGTCAACAGCTGCCCGAACTCGACCCCGAGGTTGAACGTGAGCAGCGCAACCGCCAGGTGCTGCTGCGGCAGGCCGATCTCCTGCAGCGCGCCGGCGAAGCCGAGACCGTGCACCAAGCCGAAGACGAACGCGACCAGCGCCGGCCAGCGCCGCGCCAGCGTCTCCCGGTCGCGCAGCGCCTCGCCGGCCACCAGCATGATCGACAGGGCGATGGTCGCCTCGACCGGCGGTGAGCGCAGCGTCAACACGCCCAGGGCGCCGAGCGCGAGCGTCAGGCTGTGAGCGGCGGTGAAGGCTGTGATCGTCCAGAGCAGCCGGCGCCGAAAGCCGACCAGGAACAACAGGCCGACGACGAACAGCAGGTGGTCGATGCCGGTCAGGATGTGCAGGGCGCCGAGCAAGGTGTAGGCCCGGGCGATCTCGCCCATGCCGCGTCGGTCGTCCGCCGAGCCGTAGAGCTGTACCGTCGGCTGGGCGCCGGTCAGCGTGTAGACGCGGCTCTGCCCGTCGAGCCAGACCACCTTGACAAGTGCCGCCGAGTAGCGCTGGCCGACGCCCTCCATCGCCAGCGTGCCACTCAGGCCAGCCTCGCCGCAGCGCAGCGCGTTGCCATCGGCCGTGCAGCCGTCGGGCCAGACGGGCGTCAGCTCCTGGTTCGGCGAGCGTTCGTTGGAGGCCGTCCACATCCAGATGAACTGGCCGGGCGCGGCTTCACGCAACGACATCTCGGCCATCGTCATCTCGTGGGCGCCGGCGCCGGTCGCGGCGAGGGTACACACGGCGCAGGCCAGCAGCGACCGAAAAAAGCGCAGCGCGGCCGGCAATGGCAGCGCGGCCAACGGACGCAACGGGCGCGGCCAGCCCCTCATGGCTGCGTCGCCTCGAGCTTGACGGTGTACTTCTTGGTCAGCGCCCGGACGGCGGCGCTGCGCTGCTCGGCGAGCGTCGCATCGGTCCAGTCCTGCTGCACGACGTTTCGCAAGGCGCCGAAGTCGGCCGGCCTGGGCGCTGTGACGGCATCGAGCCTGACCACCCGCAGCCCGTCGCGGCTCGCCAGCGCCCGCCAGGTGCCCGCTGCCGACGCCTCGAGCGCAGCGGCGAAATCAGCGCCGTAGCTCTGTACCAGGTTGTCGTGCGGCCTGCTCTTGAAGACGCGAAGACCGGCCTTGGCGTCGCCCGGCAAGCCGTTGTTCAGGTCGACGACGAACGCCCGCACCGCGGCCTCCGAGGTGTCGCCCGACAGCACCGCCTCCTGGAAATCGTAACGCGCCGGCTCGTCGTATTTGGTGCGATGCGCCTCGAACCACTTGCGCAGCACGGCGTCGTCGAAGGGCGGCAGCTTGACGCTGGCATCGATGACGCTGAGCGACTTGAAGATCACGCGCTCGCGGATGGCGGTGTCGCCCCGGTCGACCTGCAGCGCCACTCCCTCGCGGTACAGCACCTCGTTGTCGAGCCAGACGCGGCGCAACGCGGCCAGTTCCTCGGCGTTCGGCTCATGGCCGCGCGCCGCCTTGAACACCTTGCGAGCCTCCGCATCGACCGCGGCGCCGACGACGATGGTGCGCGGGTCGTCCTGCCGGGACACCAGGACGTGATCGATCGCGAACAGGAGGGCACCGAGCAGCACGAAGTGCAGCAGCGGTTCGCGCAGCCAGCGAGGCCAGGTCACGTGCCGGCTGACCGGACGTGATGGCGCCGCGAGCGGGCGCCCTGCAACGGCCGGGCTGTCGGCAACAGCGGGAGTCGAAGTAACCGTGGGCATGGTGTCGTACACATCTGAACGAAGGCCGCCTTGCACCGCACGAGGCGCCAGAAAACGGAAACGCCGCACGAATTTGTGCGGCGACGAACGAGCGGCGCGGCGCCGATGGCCGACGAGAGCCGGCGCACCTGCCACGGTCGCTTCTTACTTCACCCCTGCGACCCTCGTCGAGCCGCTGACCTCGACATAGATCGGATTGCTATAGAACCAAAGATCCGACCAGGCGGCTATATCCAGCGCCACCATCTTCTGCCCGTTCACCACCGGCAGGTGATTCGGGCAGCCGTCGATCGCCGTGCCGGTGTAGGTCACGCCGTTGGCCGGCACGTTGGCCCCGACCGTCGTGCAGGGGATGCGCAGCCGGGTCGGGTCGCTCGAGTTGGTGTACACGTCCGCCAGCGGGTTGCCGTTCGCATCGGTCTCGAAGGGCACGCTGGCCGGCAGGTTGCTGCCGCGCAACCGCACGTATTGCGAGGCCGTGACCGCCGGGATGCGATAGGTCATCTTCAGGAAGCCGGTGTTGTCGGCGCCCGAGGCAAAGGCGACCCAGGGCGTGCTGCCGTTGCCGCTGAAGGTCTTGACGACCGCGGCGGTGGTGTTCTTCGCCCCAGCCGGCACCACCGACAAGCCCGCTGTCGTGCCGTCGGCGCGCAGCCAGTTGGTGTTGCGCGGCCATTCGCCGGCATAGTCGGCCGCACCGGGTGTCCGGTAGCCGCTGACCAGGCCACGGATCAGGTCGATGTGGTCGAGCACCGGGGCGTTGATCGGCTGGTTGATGCCGACCTGCAGCAGCGAAGGGTTCGGAAAGCTGTAGGGCGCGTTGTTGGCGCCCGCCGGGTCGCGGGTGACGATCGAGACGACGATCTCGGCACCGGGTCGGACCGCCAGCTTCTCGCCCATGGTCGCGCAGCCGGCGACGTCGATGTCGGTGTTGTTGGTCGCCGCAGCGACCGCGATCGCCTCGACCGCCGCATTGCTGCGCGCCGCCGGGCCGGGGTAGGAGGCGCAGGCGATGAACGCCAGGCGGTCGATCAGCTGGCCGCTCGCCGAGAAGGCGTTGCCGGTGCGCAGGCCGTCGACGATGCTCTGCGGCCGCAGTTTGTCCGTGCCGTTGCGCACCATCACGGCCGTGCGCTGGTATTCGCCGGGTTGGAAATCCTGGCTCGAGCGGCGGTCGTCCGGGCCGAAGGTGCCACGGTTGTGCCAGTCGGAACTGGCGAAGAACCACCAGTTGCGGCCTTCGCCGAGGAGCGCATCCCACACCCCGCCGACCACCGCGCCGTAGACGCCGGTGCCGCCGTAGGTCGTGCCGCCCACCGAGTCGACATTGATCGCGCTGCCGGTGAAGGCGTTGCGCAGCACCGCGTATTCACCGCGATCCGACGAGGCGCCGTGACCCGGCTGGGTCTCGAAGCCGAAGGCGATGTCGGGTGCGGTGTTGTTGAAGTTGCGCAGGTGCTCGATGTTGTAGCCGTTGTTCGAATCGGGGTTGAACGGGCCGGCGCGCTCGAGGTGGGCCGGCACGTAATAGCTGCCGCTGGCGTGGTTCTGCGCCATCCACTTCAGCGCCTCCAGCGTCTTCAGGTGGCCACGGTCACCGACGCCGCTGCCCACGCCGCTGCCGGTCGGGATCAGCTTTTGCGCATTCGCATTCCAGCTCGTGTCGCCGGCGTTGGCGCTGCCGGTGACCGAGCAGTTCCAGTTGTTGCCGATGGCGCTGCCGACCGCGGTGTTGCCGCGGCTGGTGTCGGTATCGGCCCGGTCGAAGCAATACTCCCACTGCGCCAGCGCGTTGCCGTTGCCGATCGGCGTGTAGCGGCTGCCGTTGGCGTTGTAGTTGGGGGCGGTCGGCAAGGTGGCGGTGTCGAGCGCTGCCGGGATCTGGCCGGTGATCACCGACATCGACGAGTGCTCATGCCCGGCGACGACCGATTCGATGCCCAGGAACAGTGGCTTTTGCTTGTAGCCGTTCAGGTACTCGATCAACGGGTACTGGAACTCCTGGATCGACTGCCAGCGCCACATGTTCTGGGCCGGCGCCGTGCCCGAGACCAGGCCCTTCGGCTGCACCGGCGGCACCGTGCTCTGCCACGTGGTGGTCGGGCCCTGGGGCGTCGTCGGATAGACCGGCGTGTCGAGCGTTGCGTCTTCTGTCAGGGTGCAATTGCGGTTGCCGTTGCCACCATGGCCGGCCTGGACGAACCAGTCGAGGCCCCACTGCACGGTCGCCTTCTGTACCAGCTTCTGCATCGAGATCGAGCCATCGGAGCAGGTCGTGTGGTTGTGAAAGTCACCGGTGACGTACTTGCCGGGCGTCTTGCCGGCGGCGACCGCGGTGGGCGCGGTGGCGAGCGTCATGCTGCCGAGTGCGGCCAGCGCCGCGAGGGCGAGCTGGGTCTGCCTGAATCTGGTGGTCATCGGAGGGCTCCGCTTGTGTCTTGTGGTTCGATCGGCGCGATGCTAGAAAGCTCAGATGACGGCTGCGTGACGACGGGGCTGCAGCCCGCGATACCCCCGGAACAAGGGGTTCGACCACACACCGAGCGCCCGACCGTGCAATGTCACACAAGTGTCGCGAACGCTCGCCAGACTTCCATTCGACCGACCGACCGACCGACCGACCGACCGACCGACCGACCGACCGACGGTCAGCGTCGACACCGGGCACGAAGCAACCCCAAAGGAACAGCCGATGAAATCGCCCGCAGCCGCCGCCCTGGCCGCTACCCTTGCCACCGCCCTCGCCACGTGCGTCTGTGCGCCTGCTTCGGCGGCCACGATCACGCTCGACTTCGAGGGCGTTCCCGGCTTCGTCAGCTCCATCGGCGATTATTACAACGGCGGCAGCAACGGCACTGGCCAGACCGGCCCGGCCTACGGCGTGTCGTTCAGCGAATCGGCGGTGGCGTTGTCGAACGATGCCAACTTCCCGGCCTACTTCTCGCACTCGCCATCGCCGACGACTGCGATGTTCGCGTTCGACGCCAATGCCTTCATGAACATCGCCGGCGGCTTCGTCGACTCGCTGATGTTCTATTACTCGTCGACCGCCAGCATTGCGAATGCAGTTGGAATCTATTCCGGCCTGAACGGCAGCGGCACGTTGCTCGCGAACGTCAGCCTGCTCGGCAATGCGCAAGCCGGTTGCAGCGACAGCCCTTACTGCCGCTTCGACGTGGCCAGCGTGCGCTTCGCCGGCGTGGCCCGGTCGGTCAGCTTCGGCTCGGTGACGCAAGACCCGATCTACGACAACATCAGCTTCACGGCAGCGATACCGGAGCCGGCGACCTGGGGCTCGCTCGCGGTTGGCTTGGTCGTCCTGGTCGGCACGGCGAGATCGCGTCGGCGGCGGCCGGCATCCGTCTGACGCACGGGTGGTGGGCGCGGTGAAAGTGGCCGCCACGCCGGTCGCGGAGGTGATCGGCCTGTTCGCGACGCCGTTCATGCGCTTGCCGGCCTTGCTTTCGCCGGCACTGGTCCAGTCGCTCGTGGCGCATTTTTCGGAACGCGCTGTCCAGTCGAACAACTCCTCGGCCGAGCTGTCGCACACCGAGATGCTGCGTCCCGGCGACAGCCGGCTGTTCGTCGAGGCGGCGGCACTCATCACGCCGGCGTTGGTCGACTTCGGCCGGCTGTTGTTCGGCGAACGGCTCGGCTGGTCGGTCAAGGAAATGTGGGTCAACCTGCTCGAGACCGGCGGCCGTCAGGCGATGCACAACCATGCGAACAGCTTCATCTCGGGCGTCGTCTACCTGACGGCACCGCACCCGCAGGCGCAGACGATCTTCATGAAGTCGCCCGGTGGCGTCGATTTCGCTTTCCGCAACGACCATGCGAAGACCGAGCCGGGCCCGTACAACGCCGACAAGTGGATCAGCCCGCCGGCCGGGCCGGGCGATCTGGTGCTGTTCCCGAGCTACCTGATGCACGCCGTGCCGCCGAACCCGGGCCCCCGGCGGATCAGCATGGCCTTCAACGCGATCCCGACCCGGCTCGACTGCTGGGGCTACGCGATCTCGTTCAGCGGCTGAGCGAGGCGGTGAAACGCGGTTCAACGATGCGGCCGGAGACGCTCTAGCAG
>CAXTDH010000057.1:0-10862 GCA_964242405.1 uncultured Rhizobacter sp.
CGCTCGCGCAGCGCTGCCACTACGCGCTTCATCTCGGCCTGACGGAGGCCGGGATGGGCACCAAGGGCACGGTCGCCTCGACCGCCGCGCTCGCCGTGTTGCTGCAGGAAGGAATCGGCGACACCATCCGAGTCTCGTTGACGCCGCAACCGGGTGAAGCCCGCACGCAGGAGGTGGTGGTCGCGCTCGAAATCCTGCAGTCGCTGGGCCTGCGGTCCTTCAACCCGAGCGTGACTGCCTGCCCTGGCTGTGGCCGCACCACGAGCACCACTTTCCAGGAACTCGCCAAGCAGATCGACGACTACCTGCGCGCCCAGATGCCGATCTGGAAGGCGCGCTATCCGGGTGTCGAGAAAATGAAGGTCGCGGTGATGGGTTGCATCGTCAACGGCCCGGGCGAAAGCAAGCACGCCGACATCGGCATCAGCCTGCCCGGCAACGGCGAGGCGCCGTCGGCACCTGTCTTCATCGATGGCGAAAAGGCACTGACCTTGCGCGGCGACGGCATTGCGCGCGAGTTCCAGACTTTGGTCGAGGATTACATCGAGAAGCGTTTCGGCTCGGCTGTCGCCGCGCATTGACGCTGACCGTCGCCCCGCTTCCCAGGCGCGTCTCGCCGGCGCGCGCGAGCGACAAGCGAGTGCTCGATGAATGCGCACCCGGTGCTGCGCCGTTCAGGGCCTGGATGTCGTGGAACCCGAAGCCGTGGGCGCTTTCGCCTCCGACACGGCCGCGCCGATTTCACACACCTTTTGCATGACCGATACCGCAAACCAGACAAAGCCCACCGCGCTGCAAGCCGTCAAGGGCATGAACGACATCCTGCCGCCGGATTCGGCGCGCTGGGAGTGGTTCGAAGCCAGGGTCAGGGCGCTGATGGTGCGCTACGGCTACCACAACATCCGCACGCCCGTCGTCGAGCCGACCGCGCTGTTCGTTCGCGGCCTGGGCGAAGTGACCGACATCGTCGAAAAGGAGATGTATTCCTTTACCGATGCGATGAACGGCGACCGCCTGACGCTGCGCCCCGAGGCGACGGCCGGCATCGTCCGGGCGATGGTCGAGCACAACGCGCTCTACAACGGGCCGATGCGGGTCTGGTCGCAGGTGGCGCTGTTCCGCCATGAGCGGCCGCAAAAGGGCCGCTACCGGCAGTTTCACCAGATCGACGTCGAGGCGCTCGGCTTCGCCGGGCCGGATGTCGATGCCGAACAGATCCTGATGTGCCGGTCGCTGCTCCGAGACCTCGGGCTCGCCGACAGCGACATCCGCCTCGAACTCAACAGCCTGGGGCAACCGGCCGAACGACTGGCGCATCGCGCCGCCCTGATCGCGCACTTCGAGTCGAACGCCGAGGTGCTCGACGAAGATGCGAGGCGCCGCCTTCACAGCAACCCGCTGCGCATCCTCGACTCCAAGAACCCGGCGATGCAGGCTGTCGTCGACGCAGCGCCGACGTTGATGGACTTTCTCGGCGAGGCATCGCTTGCACACTTCAACGCCGTGCGGGCCGCGCTCGACGCCACCGGCCTGGCGTACCGCATCAACCCCCGCCTGGTGCGCGGAATCGACTATTACAACCTGACGGTGTTCGAATGGATCACCGACCGGCTGGGCGCACAGGGCACGGTCTGCGGCGGTGGCCGCTACGACGGCCTGTTCGAGCAGCTGGGCGGCAAGCGAACGCCGGCGGTCGGTTGGGGGATGGGCATCGAGCGGATGCTGTTGCTGCTCGAGGCCGTCGGTCAGGCCCCGCCGGTGATGCCGGTCGATGTCTATGCGGTCGTGCCGTCACCCGCCTGCGCCGCCGCCGCGATCGCTGCCTGCGACGCCTTGCGGGCGGCCGGCGTGTCGGTGCTGATGCATGCCGCCGGCGCGGAAAGCTGGGGCAGCATGAAGGCGCAGTTCAAGCGGGCTGATGCCAGCGGCGCCCGCTTCGCCCTGATTTTTGGCGAGGACGAACTGGCCAGGGGCGAGGTCGCCTGCAAGCCGCTCCGAGCGCCGGATGCGCCGCAACGCACCCTGGCGCTGGCGGCGGTCGGCACCTGGGCCGCCGACCTGCGCAACGCATAATCTCGCCTTTCTCGAAAACCGGACTCGTCTCCTTCGACACTGCCCATGGCCACCCATCTCGACCTCGAAGAACAGGAACAGCTCGATCAGTTGAAGGCGTTCTGGGCTCGCTACGGCAATCTGCTGACGTGGGTGGTGATTGCGGCGCTGGTGGCAGTGGCGGGCTGGAACGGCTGGAACTACTGGCAGCGTGACCAGGCCGTCAAAGCCGGCGCCCTGTTCGATGAGCTGGACCGCGCGGCCCAGGCGGGCGATGCGCAGGCCGCGGGCCGAATCTTTCTCGACATGAAGAACCGCTACCCCCGCACCGCCTTCGCCGAACAGGCCGGGCTGCTCGCGGCCAAGGTGCAGTTCGACAAGGGCCAGGCGGATGCGGCGCTCGGCACGCTCGCCTGGGTCGGTGCGAACGCTGCCGAGCAGGAATACCGCAAGGTGGCCGGCCTGCGCGCGGCCGGCATCCTGCTGGACCAGAAGAAGTACCCCGAGGCCTTGAAGCAGCTCGACGCTGCTGGCGCCGTCACGGCAGCCAAGGATTTCGCGCCCCTCGTCGACGACCGTCGCGGCGATGTGCTGCTCGCTTCCGGCAAGCGCGAGGACGCGCGCGCCGCATATCAGCAGGCCTGGAACGCCATGGATGCGAAGGTCGAATATCGTCGCCTGGTCGAGGCGAAGCTGATTTCGCTCGGCGCCGCGCCGGTCACGGCCGTGGTCAAGCCAGGGGTGTCGCCTTGACCCTGGGCCGGTTCGTCGTTCGTCGCTTCGCCTTCGTCCTGGCGCTGACGCTCGCGGCTTGTGCTGCGGACAAGCCCAAACCGCAGCCCATGGAGGCGTTGACGCCGAAGTTGGCAGCGCGCGTCGCCTGGAGCGGGAGCACCGGCAGCAATGTCGACTTCCCGCTGGCGGTGGCGGTCAACGGCAATGTCGTCACCGTGGCCGCGGGCAACGGCGATCTGCAGGCCATCGACGCGACCACCGGGCAGCCGGTGTGGCGGGCGAGTGCCGGCGCTCGTCTGAGTGCCGGCGTCGGCAGCGACGGTCGCTTCGCGGCGGTCGTGACCCGGGACGGCGAACTGGTGGCGTTCGACAAAGGTCAGCCGACCTGGCGCAAGCCGCTGGGCGTTAGGGTCACGACCGCGCCGCTGGTCGCCGGCGAGCGGGTCTTCGTGATGGGCGTCGATCGTGTCGTCCAGGCCTTCGACGCCCTCGACGGCCGCAAGCTCTGGATGCTGCAGCGGGCGAACGACCCACTGGCCTTGGCCCAGAACGGCGTGCTCGCCGCCTTCAAGGACACCTTGATCGCAGGCCAGGGGCCTCGGATGGCGGGTGTCGACCCGATCCGGGGAGCCGTGCGCTGGGAGGTGCCCATCGGTGCGCCGCGCGGCGCCAACGAGATCGAGCGGTTGGCCGATCTGGTCGGCCCGTTGTCGCGTGTCGGCGCGCTGGTCTGTGCCCGGTCGTTCCAGGCGGCGGTCGGCTGCGTCGATGCCGACCGCGGCACCGTCAGTTGGACGCGCAACGTCGGCGGTATCGACTCGATTGCCGCCGATGCCGACTTCGTCTTCGCAGCCGATGCCACCGACCGCATGACAGCCTGGAAGACGGCCAGTGGCGACGTCGCCTGGACGTCCGACAAATTGCAGTACCGGGGCCTGAGCGCACCGATCGCCACGGCGCGGTCGGTCGTCTATGGCGACGCCGGCGGCACGGTGCACTGGTTCGCCCGCGACACCGGCGAGGCGCAGCTCCGGATGCCGACCGACGGCAGTGCGGTCGTCGCCGCACCGGTCGCCGTCGGCGATGCGCTGCTGTTCGTCACGCGCAAGGGCGGCCTGTTCGCCTTCAAGCCCGAGTGACGACGGCCACCGGCGGGGCATGAAACCGGTCATCGCCGTCGTCGGCCGGCCGAACGTCGGCAAGTCGACGCTCTTCAACCGGATGACCAAGAGCCGGGATGCGATCGTCGCCGACTTCGCCGGCTTGACGAGGGACCGGCACTACGGCGATGGCCGAAGCGGCGAGCACGAGTTCATCGTCGTCGACACCGGCGGCTTCGAGCCCGACAGCACCACCGGCATCGTCAAGGAGATGGCCAAGCAGACGCGCCAGGCGGTCGCCGAGGCCGACGCGGTCATCTTCGTCGTCGACGTGCGCAGCGGCGTCTCCGGGCAGGACCACGACATCGCCCGCTACCTCCGGGTCGCGGGCAAGAAGGTGGTGCTGGCGGCGAACAAGGCCGAAGGCATGGCCGAGTCGCCCTTGCTCGGGGAATTCTTCGAGCTCGGCCTCGGCGAGCCGCACCCGATCTCGGCTGCGCACGGGCAGGGCATCCGCAGCCTGACCGATGCGGCGCTGGCCGACTTCGAGTTCGAGGAGGCGGGCGACGACGCGAACACGGACCGTGAGAATGCGCCGATCCGGCTGACGGTGGCCGGCCGTCCGAACGTCGGCAAGTCGACCTTGATCAACACCTGGCTCGGCGAAGAGCGGCTCGTCGCCTTCGACCAGCCGGGCACCACGCGCGACGCCATCAGCGTGCCTTTCGAGCGCAACGGTCAACAGTTCCAGCTCATCGACACGGCCGGCCTGCGCCGGCGCGGCCGCGTCTTCGAAGCGATCGAGAAGTTCTCGGTGGTGAAGACATTGCAGGCGATCGCCGACGCGAACGTGGTGCTGCTGCTGCTCGACGCGACTCAGGGCGTCACCGACCAGGACGCGCACATCGCCGGCTACATCCTCGAGTCCGGCCGGGCGGTGGTCGTGGCCGTCAACAAGTGGGATGCCGTCGACGACTACCAGAAGCAGGTGTTGGCCCGATCGATCGAGCAGCGGCTCGCGTTCCTGAAGTTCGCCTCGTTGCTGCACATCTCGGCCATCCGCCGGCAGGGGCTGGCACCGGTCTGGAAAGCGATCGGCGACGCGCACGCCTCGGCGATGAGAAAGATGTCGACGCCGGTGCTGACCCGATTGTTGCAGGAAGCCGTGTTGCATCAGGCGCCGAAACGGGCAGGCGCCTTCCGGCCGAAGTTGCGTTATGCGCATCAAGGCGGCATGAACCCGCCCTTGATCGTGATCCATGGCAATTCGCTGGATCACGTCACCGATGTCTACAAGCGCTATCTCGAAGCCCGGTTTCGCGAGCACTTCAAACTGACCGGAACACCGATGCGTATCGAATTTCGATCGAGTCACAACCCCTTCGACGCCGGTCGGGAATGAGCCGTCGACAAGTGTCAGGGACATTGGCGACAACCGCCTGACCGCCCGGACCACTGTGGTAACGTGACCGCTTCAGGACTTCATCACGGAGAATATCGTGAGCAACAAAGGGCAACTTCTACAAGACCCGTTTCTGAACCTGCTTCGTAAGGAGCATGTACCGGTGTCGATCTACCTGGTCAACGGCATCAAGCTCCAGGGCCATATCGAGTCGTTCGACCAGTATGTGGTGCTGTTGCGCAATACCGTGACCCAGATGGTCTATAAGCACGCGATCTCCACCGTGGTGCCGGGTCGGGCAGTCAACTTCCATGTCGCCGAACCTGCCGAGCCGGTCTGAGATGAGGCGCCCGCTCCCTTGAGTTCCCTGGATCCAGCCGCCTCGGCCGTGTTGTCGGGGCCCGCCCGAGCGATCCTCGTGGGCGTCGATTTCGGTCGCGACAAGAGTTTCGACTCGTCCCTCGACGAACTCGCGCTCCTGGCCGAATCGGCCGGTGACGTCGCCGTCGCGCGGGTCATCGCCCGACGCAAGGCGCCCGATGCGGCACTGTTCATCGGCTCGGGGAAGGCCGATGAAATCAAGGTGATGGCCCAGAGCTACCAAGCCGAGGCGGTGCTTTTCGACCAGGCGCTCTCGCCGGCACAGCAGCGCAACCTCGAGCAACACCTGGGCGTCGCCGTGGCCGACCGGACGATGCTGATCCTTGAAATTTTCGGCGAACGGGCGCAGAGCCACGAAGGCAAGCTGCAGGTCGAACTGGCTCGGTTGCAGTATCTGTCGACCCGGCTCGTCCGGCGCTGGAGCCACCTCGAGCGTCAGCGCGGCGGCATCGGCAACCGCGGCGGCCCGGGCGAGGCGCAGATCGAGCTCGACCGGCGGATGATCGGTGAGCGGATCAAGGCTGTGAAGAAGCAGCTCGATCGTGTCAAGAAGCAGCGCAGCACGCAGCGGCGGTCGCGCGAGCGCAACCAGACGTTTCGCGTCTCGCTCGTCGGCTACACCAACGCCGGCAAGTCCACGCTCTTCAACGCGCTGGTGAACGGCAAGGCGTATGCGGCGGACCAACTCTTCGCCACGCTGGACACCACCACCCGGCAGCTGCACATCGACGGCATCGACCGGTCGATGTCGCTGTCCGATACTGTCGGTTTCATCCGTGAGTTGCCGCACAAACTGATCGAGGCCTTCGAAGCGACCCTGCAGGAAGCCAACGACGCCGACCTGTTGCTGCATGTGGTCGACTGTGCGAGCCCGGTGCTTGCGGAGCAGATGGTCGAAGTCCAGCGTGTACTGGCCGAGATCGGCGCTGCCGACCTGCCCCAAGTGCTGGTCTTCAACAAGCTCGATCGGCTCGAGGAGACGCAGCGCCCGCGGTTGGTGCGCGACACCCTCGAGATGGATGGCGGTATTCGCGTGCCGCGGGTGTTCGTCAGCGCCCGGAGCGGCGAGGGCATGGCCGAGCTGCGCAGCATCCTGGCGGAAGCCGTCGGCGGCAGCTTGGCCGCCGGCTTGAACGGGCCCGATCCGGCACCAGATGAACACGGCGAGCCTGCCGTCGCTACTCTTTTAATCGCATGATCCATCTCGCATGTCCATGAGCTTTCTGAACTCCCCGACCGCCGGCGCTGCTGTTTCCTGGCGGGGTGTGTTCCGGGCTGCGCTCGCCCTGATCAGGGGGCTACTCGACGTCGTCCGGTTTCGGCTCGCGGCGATCCCGGGTTTGACCGCCTTCGGCCCGTTCCTCGCCACCGGCAAGGGCGACGGGCCGCCCGATCTCGAGGAGCTCTGGAAGGATTTCAACCGCAAACTCACCGGCCTGTTCGGTGCCAAAGGGCGCGCCACCCGTGGCAGCGCTCCGGGTGATGGCAACGGCCCCGGCGGCCCCGGCAGCTTTCAGCCCGACATGAAAAGTGCCGGCATCGGCGCTGGCTTGATTGCGGGTGTGGTTGCGCTCATCTGGCTGGGCAGCGGCTTCTTCATCGTCCAGGAGGGTCAACAGGCGGTCGTGACCTCGTTCGGCAAGTACAGCCACACGGCGGACGCTGGTTTCCAGTGGCGCATGCCCTACCCGTTTCAGGCGCAGGAAACCGTCAACGTCAGCCAGTTGCGCTCGAAGGAGGTGGGCCGCAACGCAGTCGTCGCCGCGACCGGCCTGCGCGACTCATCGATGCTGACGCAGGACGAAAACATCGTCGACATCCGATTCACTGTGCAATACCGGTTGAAGAACGCCCGCGAATTCTTGTTTGAGAACCACGACCCCGAAGAGGCGGTCTCGCTCGCGGCAGAGTCGGCGGTTCGGGAGATCGTCGGCAAGAGCAAGATCGATTCGGTGCTCTACGAGCAGCGCGACGCGATCGCCGCCCAACTCGTCAAGTCGGTGCAGGGCCAGCTCGATCGGCTCAAGGCGGGCATCGTCGTCGTCAATGTGAATGTGCAGAGCGTTCAGCCGCCTGAACAAGTGCAGGCCGCTTTCGAGGACACGCTCAAGGCCGGGCAGGATGGGGACCGCCTGAAGAAGGAAGGCCTGGCGTATGCGAGCGACGTGATTCCCAAGGCGCAGGGCACTGCGGCCCGGCTTCGCGAAGAAGCCGAAGGCTACAAGTCGCGTGTCGTTTCGCAGGCCGAGGGCGATGGTCAGCGCTTCTTGAGCGTGCTGTCCGAATATCAGAAGGCGCCCGCGGTGACGCGCGACCGGATGTACATCGACACCATGCGCGACGTGTATGCGAACGTCACCAAGGTGATGGTCGACTCGCGCAACAACTCCAACCTGCTGTACCTGCCGCTCGACAAGCTGGTGCAGCAAGCCGGTGCGCCCGGGCCAGCTGCGCCCGCCGCGGCCACGCCGGCGCCGACCGTCAATGACATGCCGGCCCCATCGTCGACAGTCGACCTGCGCTCCCGTGACGGCCAACGCAGCCGCGACGGCCGCTGAGGTCAGCCGTGAATCAAAACATGAACCGAATCGTCTTGATCGCCGGCGGCGCGCTGCTGCTGCTGATGCTGCTCGCCTCCACTCTTTTTGTCGTCGACCAGCGCCAGGTCGCGGTCGTCTACGCGCTCGGCGAGATCAAGGAAGTCATCCAGGAGCCGGGGCTCAAGTGGAAGCTGCCGCCGCCGTTCCAGAACGTCGTCTTCCTCGACCGTCGCATCCAGACGATGGACAGCCCCGAGACCCGGCCGATCTTCACTGCCGAAAAGAAGAGTCTGGTGATCGACTGGTTGGTCAAATGGCGAGTCTCGGAGCCGAAGCAGTTCATCCGCAACAACGGCACCGACATGCGCAATCTCGACACCCGGTTGAGCCCGATCGTGCACGCGGCCTTCAACGAGGAGGTCACGAAGCGGACGGTCGGCGAGGTGCTTTCGAGCGGCCGCGACAAGGTGATGCAGGACGTTCGCAGCCGCCTGACGGACGAGGCTAAAGCGTTCGGCATCGAGATCCTCGACGTGCGGATCAAACGCGTCGATTTCGTCGCCAACATCACCGATTCGATCTACAGCCGGATGGCCTCCGAGCGCAAGCAGGTCGCCAACCAGCTGCGCGCGACCGGCAGCGCCGAAGGCGAGAAGATCAAGGCGGATGCCGACCGCCAGCGGGAAGTGATCGTCGCCGAGGCCTACCGGGATGCGCAAAAGGTCAAGGGTGAGGGCGATGCGGGGGCGTCGTCGATCTTCGCGGACGCGTTCGGCCGCGACCAGCAGTTTGCCCAGTTCTACCGCAGCCTGGAGGCGTACCGGTCCAGCTTTCGAAGCAAGAACGACGTGATGGTCGTCGACCCGAGCAGCGAGTTCTTCAGGGCGATGCGCGGCAGCTCGGGCGGATCGAACGCAGCGGCGGCGGCGGCCAGGAAATAGACCTGTCGGTGCCGGGTGTTTCCGCTTCCTCGTTCTGGGATCTGCTGCTCGGCGCCCTGGCGCTGATGATGGTGCTCGAAGGCATCCTGCCGTTTCTCAGCCCGCGCAACTGGCGGGGCGTCTTCGAGCGGGCACTCAGGATGACCGACGGGCAGATTCGGTTCCTCGGCCTCTCGAGCATGCTGGCCGGTCTGGCGATGCTCTGGTTCTTCTGGCCCTGACGCGCGGTCCGACGCCGTTGAACCGGCCGGTACAATCCCGTTTTCAACCCGCGGCGCGCATACATGTCATCTGCCTGGCTGCTGCCGGAGCACATCGCCGATGTCCTGCCGGCCCAGGCCCGGCACATCGAGGAACTTCGGCGCGGGCTCCTCGACGTTGCACGCGGCTACGGCTGTGAACTGGTGATGCCGCCGCTGCTGGAGCACATCGAGTCCTTGCTGTCGGGCACCGGTCGCGCGCTCGATCTCAAGACTTTCAAGCTGGTCGATCAACTGAGTGGCCGGACGCTCGGCATCCGGGCCGACAGCACGCCGCAAGTCGCTCGCATCGATGCTCACCTGCTCAATCGTGCCGGCGTCACCCGGCTCTGCTATTGCGGGCCGGTGCTGCATGCGCTGCCCTCCGGTCTGGACTCGACTCGCGAGCTTTTGCAGTTTGGTGCTGAAATCTACGGTCACCAGGGGCTGGAGGCCGATCTCGAGGTTCAGGATCTGGCGCTCGATTGCCTGCGCCGCGCCGATCTCGGTGACGTCGTGCTCGACCTCGGTGACGCCCGGATCATGCGCGGCCTGCTCGACGGGATGGCTTTGAAAGAGCCCGAGGTCGCCGCGATTCATTCGGCTCTGGCGGCGAAGGATGCGAGCCTGCTGGCGGAGCTGTCGCAGCGCTTTCCTTCATCCGTGCGGCGCGCATTGGCTGCCCTGGTATCGCTGTACGGTGACGACGACGTGTTGACGGTGGCACGGCGTGTCCTGCCCGATCATCCGTCGGTGAACGCTGCCCTGACCGATTTGCGCTGGCTCGCTGAGCACGCGCGCCAGGTCCATCCGCAGGCCCGCGTGGGTTTCGATCTGGCCGATACGGGCGCGAATCCGTACTACAGCGGTGCCCACTTCGCGGTCTACGCCACGGGTTCGTCGGACGCATTGGCGCGGGGCGGGCGCTATGACGAAGTCGGTGCGATCTTCGGTCGCAACCGTCCGGCGGTCGGTTTCAGCCTCGACCTCAAGGCGCTCGCCACCCGGGTGCCGGGCAAGCCCCTGAACGCCGCGATCCGGGCGCCGTGGGCCGAAGACGTCGAGCTGCGACTGGCGGTGCGGCGGCTGCGCGAACAAGGCGAAACCGTCGTCCGCGTGCTGCCCGGCCATGAACACGAGGCCCAGGAATTCGCCTGCGATCGGGAACTTCAACGCAACCCCGGCCACCCGCAACGCTGGACGGTGCGGCCGCTCGCCGACGCCGCATTCGCGCCTTCCGCCCCGACCCTGACCCGATGATCGACATGCAACAGATGAACAGCAGCCTCAGCGACGGCCCCTCGACCGGCAGCGACGGCCGGGCCCGCCCGCCCGGCCGCAATGTGGTCGTGGTCGGCACCCAGTGGGGTGACCAGGGCAAGGGCAAGGTCGTCGACTGGCTGACCGATCACGCCCAGGCGGTGGTGCCGTTCCAGGGCGGTGACAACGCCGGCCACACCTTGGTGATCAAC
>CAXTDH010000058.1:0-8749 GCA_964242405.1 uncultured Rhizobacter sp.
GGCGGGGCGACGTTGCAGCTACGTACGCGGCGATGTACGCAAGTCCGGGCCAGTTCGACAGATCAGCGCCGACAACCTCGGGAGACGCTGCCGGGGTTGTTTCGCACCCCTACCCACCACCGGACCACCCCCCATGCAAGCCCACCTGAAAAACGCCCTCATCACCACCGCGATCGTGCTCGGGACCATCTATGTCCTGAAGCAAGTTCCGGGCGTCGGCCCTGTCGTCCAGCAAGCGCTGGCCTGATCCGACCCGCAACCACCACGGAAAGACCTCGAGCATGCGTTGCATCCGCCTTCCCGCCATTCAAAACGTCGCGCCGAACAGCCGCGCATCGCTCCGCTTCCCGCTGGGCGTGACCTACGAGAAGTTCTATTTCCAGCTCGGAACGAACATCACGCAGGCCGTAATCTCAAACGTCGTTTTGAAGATCAACAACAAGGAGTTCCAGCGCTGGAACACCTGGGCCGACTATCAGGCCTGGTTGGCCTACAAGGGCAACGGCAACAACGCCGCTTTCTGCATCGTCGACTTCACCGAGCGCGCGGCGCGCGACGAGGTGGCGATGAAGCTCGGCACGATCGCCGCGTGCGCCGAAGCCGGCGTTCAGGACATGACGCTCGAATTCGACCTCGGCACGTACACGCAGGTTGCGACCTCGACGATCGTCGGATTCGCGGACGTGGAATCGCCCTCGGCGAACCCGATCGTGCAGCGCGTGCAGGTCATGCAGAAGACCATGGCAGCCGCGGCGCAAGAGCAGCTCATCATTCCCTTCGGCCTGAACGGCTATCAGGTCAAGCGCCTGATGTTCAAGCACTCGAACCTCTCGAGCGTGAAGGTCCGCCGCGATGGCGTCGACTTCTACGAAGACTTGCCGATCGCCCTCGCGAACGCCCGGGAAGTGGACTTCGGCCGTACGCCGCAGGCCGGTTATCACCTGGTCGACTTCATGCCCGACACGCTGCAATCGAACGCCTTCAACACCGCGCAGGTGATGGTGTCGGGCAAGCCGGTGCCGGTGCAGAACCTCGACTTGCGCTTGACCACCAGCGCGGCCGACACCATCACCGTCTACATCGAAGCGTACTCGCTGAACACGCAGCTTTGATCCAGCGAGGCACCGCGGCATGAACTACGACGACAACGGCGACCCGTACGCGGGCAATCAGGCGCTGACGCTCACCGAAGCAGACGCGACCGAGTGGGCGAAGATGCAGGCCTACACGCCGGCTCCGGCCGACAACGCCGCGCCCTGGTGGCAGAACCTGGTTGCGTACGGCGTCAGCAAGGCGATCGACAACACGTTCCCGAGCGACCCGAGCGCGATCATGGGCAACACCCGCCCGGGGTCGTTCGCGGGCCAGAACGGCGCCACGTACAACCAGCGCGGCAGCAGCGCGACCGCGCCGACGCCGGCCGCGGCCTGGTTGATGCGGCCGAACGCCAGCACCGGCGGATTCTCGCCGCTCGTGGTGCTCATCGGCGGCCTGCTCGTCCTGCACCTGGTCAAGAAATGACGGCCGCGCCCCTCGCCACGCTCGGGCCGAGCCGGGCGCAGCTCGAGCGCTTCGAAGAACTGCTGCGCGGCGGGCCGCGCGCCGAAATCGAAACGATCAACACGTTCGGCCCGGGCTTCTACGCCCGGACGATCCGCATGAAGGCGGGGACAGTGCTGACGGGCAAGGTCCACGCGACCGAACACGTCTTCTTCGTAAGCGAAGGCGATATCACGATCGTGACGGAAGAAGGCTCGCAGCGGGTCGGCGCCGGCTATCAGAAGGTTTGCCGGCCGGGCTTGAAGCGCGCCGGCTACTGCCACGCGGACACGACTTGCACGAATGTCCACGTCACAACCGAAACCGACCTCGCGAAGCTCGAGGCCGCGTTGATCCAAACCGAAGGCCTGACCGGGCCCGGAGCGATGCCGTGTCTTGGGTAGCGGTCGGCACGACCGCGGTCGGCGTCGTCGGTGCCTACGCCAAGCAGGACGCGGCGAAGGGCTCGAGCTCGGGCTTCATGGGGGGGATGGGGCAGAGCATGACCGACGCATCGTCTGCGACCTATGGAACGACGATCGGGGACGACGGCTGGTCGATCAACTTCGGCAGCGGATCGCAGACCGCGAATCCCGTGAAGACGACGCAAGAGACGTACTCCGACCCGATGACGATGACGCCGGCGAACCCGCTTACCGGCATGGCGCAGCAGCTCCCGCGCCTGCCGGCGGCCAGCTACACCAGCACCGGCCACGACCCGCAAACGCTTTTCTTCATCGTGCTCGGCGGCCTGCTGCTGCTGCGGCACAAGTGATCGGACCCTGACCCATGGGCTTTTTCGGCTCCCTGTTCGGCGGATCGGACAACGACAACAGCAGTCGCGTGACGAACGCGCCGACCACCACCACGAACCAGTCGGATAACCGCGTCGTGCTCGGCAACGGCGCGGCGCAGATCGGCGCCGGCGGGATGTTGCAGTCGGACAGCAACAACTCGACCTCGAGCGTCTTTTCGGTCTACGACGCGAGCCAGCGGAACACCGCCTACACCGACTCGCGCAACCTCAGCTCGAGCCTTGCAATCGCCGACAGCAGCCAGCGCAACACGACGAGCTACACCGACAGCGGGCACAACGTCATCACGTACGCCGATCCCGGCGCGGTCCAGCTCGGCGCCTTCAATGCCGGCCTGCTGCAAGCTGTGAGCGAAAACAACGGCGAGACGGTCAAGGCGCTCGCCAAGATGGGCACCGACAGTCTCGCGACGAGCGCCGCGGCGGCTACCGACCTTTTCGCGACCGGTAGTGCCGACGCCACGAAGGCTTGGGGGCAAACGATCAGCACCGCGAACGACCTGATCGACCGAATGATGACCAGCGCAAGCGCGACCATCACCGGCGCGCAGACCGTGGCGCGCGACGCGATCAGCAGCTATCAGCCGAGCGAGAACAAGGCCAGCGACGCGCAGATGCGGATCGCGCTGATCGGCGCGGCCGCAGTGCTCGCCGCCGCGCTCATCACCCGCCGGTAGACCTTCATGCAGACCCTCACTCTCACCCTCGCCGCGAATCAGGTTGTCGCGTTCGACATTGCCGGCTCGTACTTCGAAATCATCGATTCGGTCGGCCTGGTCAGCGTCAACTTCTATGACGCCAGCGGCTCGCGAACCAAAGACCTCGAGCTGCAGCGCGTCCTCTCGGGCTTCTTCGTCAAGGGGCGTTTCTCGCGCTTCGAAATCTCCGAAGCATCCGGGACGGCTCAGGCCATCACGATCCTCTACGGCTCCACCGAAGGCGGCACCCGGCGTAGCCCCGGCATCGTCACCGTCACCAACAAGATCAGCGCCGGCATCACGCAACTGGAAATCGCGAACGGCGCCTTGTCGGTCGTCGCCTACTCGACCGTGACGCTGATCGCGCCGGCGTCGAATCCGCGGGGGGTGCTCGTGCGGAAGTGCGTCGCATCCGTCACCGCCGGCAGCGGCGGGAGCACCGAGCTCCGCATGATCGCCGCGCCGAGCGTGCCGCTGACCGGCGTCCCCTCGAACGCCTACCAGATGTGCGCCGCGGCACCGGCCGCCTCGCAAAGTGCAGCCGATGTGCATCAGGACCAGAACTACCAGCTTCCCGCGAACTGGGGCATCTGGGCCTTCACGAACCACGTCGCGGTGCCGGCCTTCTGCGTCGTGTCGCTGGCGTACGAACTGCTGTGAGAGTGCTCGCCCTCACCGCGTCGGCCGCCGCGATCGCGGCGGGCCTGTACCTCGCCCACCGGCAGGCGCTCGCCGCGCTGCCGAGCGAGGACGACGCCCTCGCCAACGGCGAGGACGCCACCGCCCCCGACCTCACCGCTCCCGCATTCGGCGCTGCCTGGAACAGCGTCGACCTGTGGGGCATGACCACCGCCGCTATCGAGGACTCCACCGTGACCCGCGCCCTCACCGCCGACGCTTCGGCCGACAACCTCGCCGCATTCCTCGCGATGATTTCGTACTCCGAAGGCACCGACCGCGCCGGCGATCCCTACCGGGTGTGCTACGGCTACCGGCACACGATCGCCGACCTCTCCGACCATCCGGCCGTGACTGGCGAATGGCGCGGCGAGAGCATCGCGAACCTTGGGCCGCAGTACGCCGGCAAGGTGAGCACGGCGGCGGGTCGCTACCAGCTCATCCGGCCGACCTGGTTGGCCTGCAAGAAGGCGCTCGGCCTGACTGATTTCAGCCCCGAGAGCCAGGACAAGGCGGCGGCCTACCTCATCAAAGGCCGGCATGCGCTCGATGACGTGATCGCCGGCCAGGTCGGCGACGCCATCGGCAAGTGCTCGCCCGAGTGGGCGAGCCTGCCGGGCGCGAACTACGGTCAGCCCGAGCGCCGCGTCTCGCAGCTCGTCGCTGCCTTCACCGACGCCGGCGGGGTGATGGCATGAAAAACGAAGCCCTCGAGCTCGTCATCATCGCCGGCGCCGGCGTGTGGTTCCTGTCATCGATGACCCGCGCCACCCGCACGACGGCGGCGCAGCGACAGGCCGCCGTCAACCGGCGCACGACCGCGGCTGTCGTCGGCTCGGGCGTCGCCGAAGGTATCGGCAAGTGGTTCACGAGCGATTCGGGGCAGAAGGCCATCGGCCGCGCTGCGACCACGATCGGCGGATGGTTCGAACCAGCGAAGGCGTCGACGCCGCCGATGGATTGGGGGACCGGCGATGGCTGGGGCGACGACTCGACCGCCGGCGCCGTGGTCGGTGACGGCAGCTCGTGGCAGGACGGGGTGTACGACTGATGGAAGCCTCCACGAAAGCGGTCGTCATCGCCGCCGGCCTGGGCGTCGCCGCCTACTTCGCCTATCGCAGCTTCGGCCGGGTCGGTCAGGCCGTCGGCAAGGTCGGCGAGGCCGCCGGCCACGTCGGGCAGGCCGTCAACCCGCTGAACCCCGACAACGTGTTTTCGAGCACGACCAACAAGATCGGCGCGGCGATCAGCGGGGACGAGGGCTGGTCGCTCGGCGGCTGGTTGTTCGACCTGACGCACCCGACGCCGGCCGAGCCGCTGCCGTCGCTCACGACGCGGCCGATCGACTTCGGCATCGGCACGACCTGGGAAGCGCCGCTAGGGCAGCTCTGAGCGATGGCGCTCGATCCCGTCACCGCCGGCCTGGACCTCGCGCGCACCGTCGTCTCGACGGTATGGCCCGACAAGAGCGCGACCGAACAGGCGCAGCTCGCCGCGGCCGTCACGATCGTTCAAGGTCAGCTCGAGGTGAACCGCACCGAGGCCGGAAGCTCGAACAGCTTCGCCTCCGGCTGGCGTCCCTTCATCGGCTGGTGCTGCGGGCTGGCCTGCGGCTGGAACTGGATCGCGCTACCGGCCGCGAAGTTCGGTTTTGCGGCCTACGGGCATCCGGTCTCCCTCTCGCCCGCCGACCTCTCCGACATGCTGCCGCTGCTGCTCGGCATGCTCGGGCTCGGCAGCCTGCGGACCTTCGAGAAGGTGCGCGGGGTCGCGTCGTGAGCGCGACACACTCGCAGTTCGCGCGCTTCGAGGATCGGGTCGACGAGACGATAGACCGGCAGATCGCGCGCCTCGAAACCAAGCTCGAGCCGCTGCAACACGTCGTCCGAGACCTCGCTGTGTTGAGCGAGCGCCAGGTCGCCGCCGCGGCGCTCGACGTGCGCTTCGACGCGCGCATCACGACCATGGCCGAGCGCGTCGACGCGCGCTTGACCTCGACCGCCGAGCGCGTCGACGAGCGCTTCGCAGATCTCGCGAAGTTGCAGCAGCAGCTCGAGGCGAAGGTCGATCGCTACGTGCAACGTTACGTCGGCGTGACCGTCGCCCTCGGCGCGGGTTGGGCCGTCGCATCGCATTTCCTGAAACCCTGACCCCTCATGAACAAGTACCTTCCGAGCCTCCCCGAAGTGTCCCGAGAAGTGGTGTGCGTGCTCGCCGGCGCGCTCATCGCCGCCTTCATCGTCGGCCAGCTGCCGAGCGTGAAGGCCTGGATTCAGGACCAGTGGGGCGGGGCGACGCACTGACCCCGCGGCGGTTCAAAACCTACCGCATTTGCACCCGGGGCGACCCCGGGCGCTCGTGTAGGCGCAAAAGTCCGTTCAGAATGGCGATTCTCTGAACGGGGTTTCGCCAATGTTGATCGGCTACGCGCGGGTCTCGAAAACCGAACAGGACACCGAGCTCCAGCTCGAGGCGCTGCGCCGCGTCGACGTGCGTCGGGTCTTTTCCGAATCGCGATCGGCGATCAAGCGCCGGCCGCAACTGCAAGCCATGTTCGACGCGCTGCGCGAAGGCGATACCGTCGTCGTCTACAAGCTCGACCGGTTGGCCAGGTCGATCCGCGACCTCTTGAACATCGTCGACAAGCTCGAGCGGCTCGGCTGCACGTTCCGAAGCCTGACCGAAGCATTCGACACGACGACGCCGGCGGGCAAGCTCGCGTTTCACATGCTCGGCGCCGTCGCCGAGTTCGAGCGCGAGTTGATCCGCGAGCGCAGCATGGCGGGCGTGGAAGTGGCGCGCTCGAGGGGCGTACGCATGGGCCGCATGCCGGCGCTCGACGATCGCCAGTCGGCCGCGCTGGTGCAACTGTGGGACACCGGCACGTACACGAAGGCCGAGCTCGCGCGGCTGCACGGCGTCAGCATTTCGACCGTCAAGCGGACACTGTGGCGGCTCGGCCGCGACTCCATCAGCGAGGCGCACGCGCATGGCATGCTGCCGCCGACCCCATGAGGGCCGCGGGGCTGCTGCTGGTCGCGCTGGCGGCGGGGTGCGGCGGCGGCGATAGCAGCAGTACGCCGCCGGCGGCGCGAACCCTGCAACTGTTCGGCGACTCGACGCAGCACGAGGCCGCCCCGTTCTACCGCAGGCGGCTCGGCGCCCGACTCGTCGATTCGTCGGTCGCCGGCACGCGCAGCGGCGACCTCATCAGCGGCACCACGAGCGATCCGCGGCCGTGGCCTGCGCCGGTCGTCGGCGACCTGGTGCTCGTCAACCACGCGCTGAACGATTCTGCCGTGGCGGCTCACGTTGAGCTCGAGGCGTACCGCGCGAACCTGCGGCGGCTGGCCGACGCGCCCGGCCTGGTCTTGTTCGAGACGCCGAACCCCGTCACGGATCCGATCCGCAATCCGGCGCCCTACGTGCAGGTGATGCGCGAAGTCGCGGCCGAGCGCGGCGTCCGCCTGGTCGACGTGTATGGGTGCCTGACGGCGCGCGCCGACTGGCCGACGCTTATCCGGGACGGCACGCACCCGAGCGACGCGGGCTATGCGTACATCGTCGATACCTGCGTCCTGCCACAGCTCGCCGATCTGCTCGGCGTGGCGCCGTCGCCATGAAAAAGGCCGGCTCACCGGCCGGCCTGGTCGAGCTCGAGCGCTCGGGGTCAGGTGTTCGCCGCCCTACGGCGGAACCCTCCGGCTCCGCCAAGCGCCAGCGCTTCATGCGCCGGAGCGAGCGATATCCCCAACGCGACGACCAGCGTTCCGACGCCGCCGATCGCCTTTTGCACCGCTGGGGAGAGCACTTTTTTTGCCCACGAGTTGAGCGCTTTGCTGACCACGGGGTCGCTCTCGCCCTGCAACAGCGCGGCCATCAAAATCTCGCCCGGCTCGACTTCCGGCAGCACGGCGGCCACCGCCAGCGCGACCGGCCGGCTCATCTTGCCGTAGCGCGCGTCAGATATCGACGAACTCGAGAACTTGCCGATCCGCAAGCCGAACTCCCGGTCGCTCATATGGCGATCGCCGAGGGCGGCTTTCGCCATCAAAACGTACTCGCTGGTTTTCTTCACTTCCAACCCTCCGCGTTGCCACCGAGCGGATAGTTTACGGAGTAGGGGCGTATTTTCATAGTAGGATTCACGCCCTCCGAACGTAAACATTCTTGGGCGCGTGAAAGACCCGGCCGATTCCCTCACTCTCGAACTGCCTCACCTGGGCATCGTCGCGCTTCCCGACTGGCTTTTGCCGGCGATGGAGGAGTGCCCAAACGAGGCGCGGCCGTTCGCTGCGCGTCTGAACGAGCTACAAGACCTCGAGCGGTTCGTGTCCACCGAGGCATTTGCGACCGCCTACGCGGCGATGCTCGAGGCGCGCGATCGGCTCTATGACGCCTGGATCGACCGGCAGCCCGACGACGACGAGGCGTGCGGCGGCGCGTGAGGCAAGTTGCCGTCACTGCCGGCCTGCCACCCCCTGCCGGCTCGAGCGGTTTTGCGGTCCTGTGGGCGCACGAACTCGACGTGCTCGATTCGCTCGACGGCTGGATGACGCGGCTTTTCCTGCGCTTGGTCCGCATCTCCGACTTCACATCGGGCGCCGGGACAACGACGTTTGCGGAACTCGTGGCGTACATGACGCCGATTCAGCCGCGCCGGGGCCCGCGTCTTTTTGCGCCCGACGTGCAAGCGGTTAAACGGGCCATCGCAGCCCTCGAAAAGCGCCGCATCCTGACCCGCGACAAGGGCGCCAGTCAGCGGGCGCGTCTTCTTTTTTTTGTGGTCGCAAGCCGACGCGCGGCAGTCCGTCCAATGGCAAAACTCGACCCCCTAACTCGACCCCCTGTGGATAACGAAAATCGCGCTCTAAAGGCGCACTAGAGCGCGATTTCGCGTCAAGCGCGCGAAAACTCGACCCCTAAACTCGACCCCCTCTTTTATCAACAATTAAGGGTCAATCAAAAGACGCGCGAACTTGTCCACATGTGGATAACTTCGGGTGCGCGAGGGGTGCAA
>CAXTDH010000058.1:8759-10835 GCA_964242405.1 uncultured Rhizobacter sp.
GACAACTTTCGGTCGTCGAGGCTTCAAGTGATCGCGCTCCGCGCTCATGAAAAAACGAGGGGGTCGGTGCGCTCCCGGCGGCTCGCCTTACGGCGATCCGCTGAACGGTCAGACGCAAGAGCGAAGACGGCTTAAGCAGGGGGTGGCGGTCGACGGCCGGAGCGCCTCCGGCAACGCCGATACCTCACGCCGGCCCGTAACGCGCCCACCGCGCGCGATCGGAGCTCGGGGTAGGCCTACCCCTCGACCGCCCGAAAAAAATCGCTCTGAGGGCCGCTTTTTCGTCGATCGCCGGCCCGCGGTTCGCGGTTCACTCGCACCTTTCCCACGTACGAGGAATTCCGCATGCGCTCCACCACCGATATCGCCGCCGACGCGCGCCACCTGGTCGACAGCTCGAACAAGGCCTTCGTTCCGGCGCCGATCGTCCGCATCGGCGAGCTCTCGGCCGAGTTCATGGAGGCCGCCGCAGCCGAGCTCGAGGCGCTGCGCGCCGCTGCCGCGCCGGCGCCTGCGGCGGCCTGATCGTGGCGGCTCGAGACAACGATATCGGGCCGTGCCGCTGCCCGGTGTGCGACTCGCCGAGCGCGCATCTGCGCGTCTCGGTCAAGCAGCTCGCCTACGTCATCTGCAACGCCTGCAACTCGCAGACGATGGCCCGCTCCGACCGCTCCGACCGCCACCTCCGCGATCGGCTCGTACGTGCCGAGCCGGCCGAGCTCGTACGTACGGACGTCGCGCCGACGGCGCCTGAACCACGTACAACCGTTGCCCCGGCCCACGTACCCGCGAAGCCTGCCGCGAAGCCGGCGCCGGTGTGGGGCTTCGGCCGGGGCTACCTGTGAACGTCACGACCACCGAGACCGTCGTCGTCGAACCGGGCGCCGGGCCTGCGGTCAACGGCTTCGCCCACCTCGAGGCCGAGGCCGCCGCGCTCGAGGGCGGGCCGCCGGTCGCCGGCAGCGCCGAGGCGGCGCAGGCCGAGACGGCGCAACTGGCACAGACCGCCGAAGAATTGCGGCAGGCGCTCGACATGGCGCGGCTGATGGTCCGACCGATGTTCGGCTGGTGGCAGCACTTTGACGCCACCTGGTCGGATCGGGCGCTCGCCGGCATCGCCGCCGGCGGCGCGGCCGTGATGGTGAAGCACGGTTGGACCATGGGCGAACTGTTCGCCGAATGGGGGCCGTACATCGCGCTTGCCGGTGCCACGCTGCCGCCTACGCTCGTCACCTACGGCGCGATCAGACAACGGAAGCTCGAGCTCGTCGCCGCGCAGCGCCAAGCCGCCACGCGCCGGGCCGACGAAGTGCAGGGGGCGCCTGCCGATGGCGGTCAAGGCCAAACCACGCATTGAGGCCTATATAGGCGCGAGCGGCAGCGGTAAGGGCGTTTCGATCAATCGCCGGCTGCTCGAGCTCAAGCCGCCGCGGCTGCTGATCTGGGATCCCCGATCGGAGTACGGCAAGCACGCGCAGGCCGTGAACCTGAGCGCGGCCGTCCGCACCGTCGCCGCGAGCGCCGGGGCCGGCTTCCGGCTGCGCGTCGTCCACGACGGCCGGACGCCGCCGGCCGACGCCTTCGGCCTGGTGTGCAAGCTCGCGTTCACCGCTGGCGACCTGGTGCTACTGGCCGAGGAACTGTCGGACGTGACGACGGCGAGCCATGCGCCGGCCGCGTGGCGCCAGTGCATCACGCAGGGTCGACACCAGCGGCTCCACGTTATCGGCGCGGCGCAGCGCCCGGCGCTGATCGATAAGACGTTCCTCGGGAACTGCACCTACATCCGGTGTTTCACGCTGCGCTACGCCGACGATCGCGTCGCCATGGCGAAGGCGCTCGACGTGCCGCTCGTGCAGGTCTCGGCGCTCGAGACCACCGAAGGCACCAGCTCGACCACGATCAATTTCCTGGAACGCGACTTCCGCGCGAAGGTGCTCGAGGCGGGCCGCATCACGCTTCGGCACTGACCGGCGGGCGTGCTCGAGGCCGGGCAACGGGGGTGGTGCGGGGCAGCTACCTACGGCGCCCGGTACGCAAGGCCGGGGCCGGTGCGCCCACCACCGCCCACCGCCC
>CAXTDH010000059.1:0-10691 GCA_964242405.1 uncultured Rhizobacter sp.
AAGCACGGTTCCTTAGCCGAAGTGTGTCTCCATCTCCTCGAGCAAGTCGTCGACCACCCGCAGCAAGGCGCTGACATTCACCGGCTTGGTCAGGTAACGGACACAGCCGACTGCCTTCGCATCCTCGATCTGGTGGGCGAGCGCATCGGCCGAGACGATCACCACCGGCACCGACGCCAGCTGCGAATCGGCCTTGAAGTAGCGCAGCAGCTCCAGGCCGTCGATGTCCGGCAGGTGCATGTCCAGCAGGATCAGGTCCGGCCGCCGCGCCCGGATCGCGGCCAGCGCGTCCAGCCCGGTCACCGACACTTCGAGCGCGACCTGCGGACGTTGCGCCAGGATGCCGCGCATCACCTCCACATTGGTCTCGTTGTCCTCGACATAGTGGACGATGCGGGTGTGGTACTCGGCCGGTGACTTCGACATCGGGTCGAAGTTCGACGGCACCGTATCCGGCTCGGCCTCGCTCGGCAGGCGCAGAACGAACGAGGAGCCTTCGCCGGCGACGCTTCTGGCCCGCAGGCTGCCGCCCATCAGCTCGGCGAGTCGCTGGCTGATGACCAGGCCGATGCCGGTGCCTTGCAGGGTCGACTTTTCCAGCCCGAGGCGGTTGAAGGGCTGGAAAAGCTGGCCGAGCTGCTCGGACGTCATGCCCAGGCCGGTGTCGCTGACGCTGATCGCGACCGAATCTTCGCCGATTACCCGCGCCACCAACTGCACCCGGCCGCCGTCGACGTTGTACTTCACGGCGTTGCTGAGCAGGTTGGTGAGGATCTGCTTGACGCGGGTGGCGTCGCCCAGGACGTTGCTGGCGCCGATGCCGAGCTCGACCGTGATGGCGATGCCGCGCCGCTCGGCATCGGCCAGCACCATCGAGCGGCAGGCGTCGACCAGCTCCGCCAGGTTCAGGGTTTCGGTCTGCAGCCGCAAGTTGCCGGATTCGATGCGGGAGAGGTCGAGCACGTCGTTGATCATCTCGAGCAGATGCCAGCCGGCGCGCTGGATCTGCGCGACCCAGGGCTGCTGAGTCGGGCTGAGCGGATGGCGATGGTCGAGCTCGAGCAGTTGCGCGAAGCCGAGCATGGCGTTGAGCGGCGTGCGCAACTCGTGGCTCATCCGAGAGAGGAAGTCGCTCTTCGCCCGGTTCGATGCCTCGGCCGCTTCGCGGGCCCGTTCGGCCTCCTCGAGCTTCATGTGCTCGGTCACGTCCTCGACGACGCCGACGATCCGGCGCGCCACACCGCCCCCGTCGCGCAGCAGCGTGACCGTCGTCTGCACCCAGAGGACCGTACCGTCGATGGCCACGAAACGGGTGTGGCGGCGAACCATCGGCACCTCGCCGCGCAGCAGCTTGTCGGTCAGCTCGATGTCGTGTGCCAGATCCTCGGGGTAGGTGTAGTCGCGTGAATTCAGGCTGAGAAGTTCCTCCTCGCTGTAGCCCAGCAACTCGCAGAACCGTGGGTTGGACTGTTTGACGTTGCCCTCGAGGTCGGTGTAGATCACCCCGATCGGCACGTTGTTCAGGATGTTGCGAAAGCGCTGTTCGCTCTCGCGCAGCTCATCCTGCGTGGCTTCTCGTTCCCGAACTTCCGCCTGCAGCGCCGCCGTTCGTTCCCGCACCGCCGTCTCGATGCGACGGGTGCGACCGGTCATCATCAACAGGAAGCCGCCGAGCATGCCGGTCGAGAGCAGGCCGACGAGCGCGAACAACCAGACATCGGCGTCGCCCGTGCCGGGGAGGGACCCGGGAGCGGCGAAGATCCGGATCTCCCAGGCGCGGCCGGCAAAAGCGAGCGGCTGCGAACGGCGCAGGCTGGGCGGCGCTGTCAAGCAAGCCGGCGGGCCGGCCATCCGCAGGGGCGCCGATCCGACCGGGGTGTCGATGATGCAGGCCCCGAGGTAGGAAGGAATATGGCGCTTGAGCGCCTGGATCTGCTGCTCGAGCCGGATGGTGGTGAACACGAAGCCGAGGATAGGATCCGACCGGTGGGGCAAAGTGGTGGCGGCGGCGCCAGGCGTCGCGCGGCGGGGCACCGCCTGGTAGATGACGATGCCGGGCTCGTTGACCGTCGTCAGCAGGAAGGCGGCGCTGGCGACCGGTGCGGAGCTCGCCCTGGCGGCCAGCAAGGCGGTGCGGAGTTGCGGCACCGACAGCACGTTGAGCCCGATCACCGGATCGTTCACGCCCGGACGCGGTTCGATGAAACGGATCGCGACCAGGTCACCGGTGCTCTGCCGGGGCGGGTCCGAACGTCGGTCGAACACCCGGAAGGCGGGCAGGGCGTCGGCAGCACGAACCTGCGCCTCGAAGCCCGGCACCTCGTCGCGCCGGATCGATTCGCCCCAGCCGATCGCCAACAACTCGCCGGAGCGCAGCCAGTCGGCCGTGGCGGCGTGGAACTCCCGCCGGTCGACATCGTCCGACGCCCGAAAGACGCTGTTGATCGATTTCAGCGCCTGCAGCGGCTCGTCGAGTTGCGCCATCAGCAAGCGCGAGGCACTGGCGGCGTCGCGGTCGAAGGCGCTGTTGGAGCGGTCGCGGTGCCACTTCGAGACCTGGTGGATGCCGGCCCCGAGCAGCAGGGTGACCAGCAGCAGGGTGACGCCGACGCTGAGTCGTCGGGGCGCCCAGGCTTCTCTCGGCCGACCGACGACCGTCAGGCAGATCGGAACCGTCACCAGGATGCCGAGCAGATCGCCCAGCCACCAGATCGCGGTGCTCAGGAGCAGGCTCGGTATCGGCAGCGAACCGGCCGCCCAGATGGCGAGGTTGCTCGGGACCGAGCCGGCCAGGCAACCCAGCGCCGCGGCGCCGATGAAGCCGAAGACATCCCGTGATTCCTCGAGGATCAACGGCTGCGGCACGAACCGCCGGACGAGGAAGGCGCCGATGCCGGCCTGAAAACTGCTGGCGGCGGCGAAGAGGATCGCCAGCAGCAGGGCATGCTGTGTCGACGCGTGCGGCGGTTGGCCGCTCAGGTGCTGCAGCCCACTGACGCCCAGCGAGCCGAGCAGCACCGCCGGCAGCATGCGCCGGCCGTAGATGAGGACGCTGGCGAGACCGATGCCGGCAGCCGGGAAGAACGGCGCCCCGTAGCTCGGCGGGATCGCCAGCGGAAATGTCGCGACGCCGGCCAACAGGTAGGCCAGCGCGGTCAGCAGGAAGGGCAGAAGAAATGGCGCAGCCGAAGGCCAGACGACACCCGGGCCGGAGCCCGATACGCCCGCCTTCGAAGCGTCGGCTGGCACTCGGGGAACGGGTGCCGGCAGCTTGGGCATCGCGGGGGCAGCGACGGCCGCTGCCGTCTAGACGTTGAACAGGAAGTTCAGCACATCGCCATCTTTGACGACGTATTCCTTGCCTTCGGCGCGCATCCGGCCGGCGTCCTTCGCGCCCTGTTCACCCCTGAAGGCGATGAAGTCGTCGAAGCCGATCGTCTGCGCGCGGATGAAGCCGCGCTCGAAGTCGGTGTGGATGACGCCGGCCGCCTGCGGTGCGCTCGCACCCACCGGCACCGTCCAGGCCCGCACCTCCTTGGGGCCGGCGGTGAAGTAGGTCTGCAGGCCGAGCAGCCTGAAGGCGGCGCGGATGAGGCGGTTCAGCCCGGGTTCGGTCTGGCCCATCTCCTGCAGGAACATCAACCGGTCGTCGTCTTCCATCTCGGCCAGTTCGGCCTCGGTCTTGGCGCAGATCGCGACCACCGGCGCGCCCTGTGCCTCGGCAAAGGCGCGCAGCCGGTCGAGGTGCGGGTTTTGCTCGAAGCCGTTCTCGTCGACGTTGCCGACGAACATCGCCGGCTTGGCGGTGATCAGGCAGAGCGGCTTCACGAGCGCCTGCTGCTCCTTCGTGAAGGCGATGCCGCGCACCGGCCGGCCCTGGTCGAGCGCCGCCATGCAGGCCGTCAGCACCTCGACGAGCTTGGCCGCCTCCTTGTCGCCCGACCTCGCCACCTTCTGATAGCGGTGCAGGCCTTTTTCGACGGTCGCCATGTCGGCCAGGCAGAGCTCGGTCTGGATGACCTCGACATCGGCGATCGGGTCGATGCGGCCGGCGACGTGGATCACGTTCTCGTCGTCGAAGCAGCGCACGACGTTGAGCGTCGCATCGGTCTCGCGGATGTGCGCCAGGAACTGGTTGCCCAGGCCCTCGCCCTTGGAGGCGCCGGCCACCAGCCCGGCGATGTCGACGAACTCGACCAGCGCCGGCACGATGCGCTCCGGCTTCGCGATTAGCGCCAGCGCCTGCAGCCGCGGGTCGGGCAATTCGACCACGCCGACGTTCGGCTCGATGGTGCAGAAAGGGTAGTTTTCGGCCGCGATGCCGGCTTTTGTCAGCGCGTTGAAGAGAGTGGACTTGCCGACATTGGGCAGGCCGACGATGCCGCACTTGAGGCTCATGGACACTTTCGGTTTCAGGGCGAAAGATGGATTTTAGGCGCCCGGCCTACACTGATCGCTGTATCTATGGAGGCGTTACATGGCCACGCTGCAAGCCCTCACGGCACAGGAGAAGGATCTCGGAGGCGGCTTCGTCGTGCGCCGCCTGCTGCCGTCGGCGGCGAAGCCGGCGGTCGGGCCGTTCGTCTTCTTCGACCATTTCGGGCCGATCACCGCCCAGCCGGGCGATGTCCACGATGTGCGGCCACATCCGCACATCGGCCTGGCGACGCTCACCTATCTGTTCGAGGGCGCGATGATGCACCGCGATTCGCTCGGCACGGTGCAGCGCATCGAGCCGGGGGCCGTCAACCTGATGTCGGCCGGCCGCGGGATCGTCCATTCGGAGCGCACAACGAAGGAGTTGATCGGCCAGGAGCGGCGCAGCCATGGCCTGCAGCTCTGGATCGGCTTGCCCGAAGCGCACGAGGAAGACGCGCCGCGCTTCCAGCACGTGCCCGGCGCCGAGGTGCCGGCGACCGAGATCGGTGGCGTGCTGATCCGGGTGGTCGCGGGCACGGCCTTCGGCCTGACCTCGCCGGTCGCGACCGTGTCGCCGACCCTGCTCTGCGACCTGAACTTTCCCGTTGCCTCGGGCGCCTCGCTGGCCCTGCCGTTCGCGGCCGAGGAGCGGGCCGTCTACGGCACCGATCACGACTTCGAACTCGACGGCGTCCGCATTCCGGCGTTGACGATGGTGGTGCTCGAGGAGGGCGCGCGGCCCGTGCTGACCGCGCCGCGCGGCGGCCGGATCATCTTTCTCGGCGGCACGCCGCTCGGTCACCGCTTCCTGGTCTGGAACTTCGTCTCGAGCCGCAAGGAGCGCATCCTGCAGGCGCAGGACGACTGGGCGGCGCAGCGCTTCGAACGGGTGCCGGGCGAGACGGAGTTCATCCCGCTGCCGGCGCGGCGCGGCTGAAGCGGCGGCTCGGGCGGGCTGAAGCGGCGCCTGGGGCAATTGAAGCGGCGGCTTGGGTGACTGAAGCGGCGGCTCGGGCGCGGCCGAAGCGCTGCTTCGGGCGACCGATCGGGGTGTCGGCCCTTGCGACGCCGTCGGCAAGGCCGTCTCAAGTTGGCCGACCTTGTGCCGATGACAGGGCGTCTCACCACGCTCTGTCAACCGACTGGATCTCATCATGCTTTCAAGCCTCAAGATCGGAGCGCGCCTGACGTCCGGATTCGCTGTCCTGCTGGTTCTCGTCTGTGCAGTGGCCGGTGTGGCGACCTTGCACACGTCGAAGATGTACGACAGCATCGTCGACCTGAACACCAACTGGATGATGAGCATCAAGCTGCTCGCCGATCTGAGTGACCAGATGAACAGCGCGCGCAGAGCCACATTGGGGCACGTGATGGAAACGAGCCCGGAGGCGAAAGCACGGCGCCTGGCGACTCATAGCCAATTGGTCGACAAGGACATCCCGGCGACCGCCAGCGCTTATGCCAAGACCGTGACGTTGCTTGAAGAGCAAAAGCTCTACGAGTCGATCATGGCAGCCTGGGCGGCCTACCTCGAAGAGGACAAGCAGCTGCTCGCCTTGTCGGCAAGCGGCGAAGCGGGCCTTGCACCGGCTCGCGAGATCGCCACCGGCGGATCCGCGGTGGCGATGACCAAGGTGATGCAGCTGGTTCGCCAGGATCAGCAGTTCAACGCCGACGGCTCCGACAATGTGGTCAAGGCTGCCGCCGCTTCGTACCGTCTCGGGCTGATGTCGAACGGCGCGGCGATCATCATCGCGCTCGTCTCGGGCGGCCTGCTCGCCTGGCGGATCACCTGCTCGATCACCCGGCCGGTCGAGCGCGCGATGCAGTTCGCCAGGGTCGTCGCCGAAGGCGATCTGACGTCGACGATTCAGGTGACGGGCAAGGACGAGACGGCCGAGCTGTTGCGCACACTGAGCCGGATGAACGGCAAACTGTCGACCATCGTCGAAAAGGTTCGCGCCAGCAGCGATAGCATCGCGACCGGTTCGACGCAGATCGCCATGGGCAATGCCGACCTCAGCCAGCGCACCGAGGAACAGGCCAGCAACCTGCAACAGACGGCCGCCTCGATGGAACAGCTGTCCAGCACCGTCAAGAACAACGCCGAGGCCGCTGGCCGGGCGAGCGCGATGGCCGCCGAGGCTTCGAGCGCCGCCGTGCAAGGCGGCTTGGCCGTCGGCTCGGTGGTCGGCACCATGCAGGACATCGCGGCCTCGTCGCGGAAGATCGCCGACATCATCGGCGTGATCGACGGGATTGCCTTTCAGACCAACATCCTCGCGTTGAACGCCGCGGTGGAAGCGGCCAGGGCCGGGGAGCAGGGGCGCGGCTTCGCGGTCGTTGCCAGCGAAGTGCGCAGCCTCGCCGGCCGCAGCGCCGATGCCGCGAAGGAGATCAAATCCCTGATCGGCACCAGTGGCGAGAAGGTCGAAACCGGCGCTCGCCAGGTGCACGAGGCCGGCACACGGATGGATCAGATCGTCGCCCAGGTGCAGCGCGTGTCGCAGATCATCCAGGAGATTTCGGCCGCGACCCACGAGCAGTCCCTCGGCATCGGCCAGGTCGGCGACGCCGTGACCCAGCTCGACCAGGTGACGCAGCAGAACGCGGCGCTGGTCGAGGAAAGCGCTGCGGCAGCCGAAAGCCTGAAGCACCAGGCGGTGCAGCTCGCCCTGGTGGTCGGCAGCTTCAAGGTGGCCGCGGACGAGCACGCAGCCGCCTGAGCACGCAGAGCCGATGGCGAGGTGAGCCCATCGGCGAGCTGAGCCGTCGGGCATCGGCGTCAGTCGCCGGTCGTCAGTCGTCAGTCGTCGGTCGTCGGTCGTGAGGCGTCGAATCGGAAAGTGGCCGCGCCGCGCATTCCGGCACGCAGCACCCGGTCGATGCGCTCGACGATGACGGCGTTCATGCCGAAGGTGATGCGGCCATCGAGCCGGGCGTCGGCCCGGTAGCCGGCGAGCGCCTCGCCGACCGCGGGGCTCGTCTCCCCGGTCGCCGGATCGACATTCGGAATCGGGCAGCGCGGGCAGGGCTTGACGAGCCGCAGGCGGATCGGTCCGTCGGGGGTGGGGAAGACGATTTCGTCGAGCGCGTCTTCGCCGTGGGCATCCAGGCCGTCGAGGACGATGTTCGGCCGAAAGCGCTCGCAGGTGACGGGCGATACGCCTTGCCGTGCCAGCCGCCCGTTCAACTCATCGACAGCGGCGTGGGAGGTGACGAGAATCGGAAAGCCGTCCGCGAAGGCGGTTTCGGCCTCCAGATCACCCGTCCAACGGCGATCGGCGAGGCGCTTCTGCTCAGGATCGAAGCGCACCAGGCGAAGCGGTCGCCCGGACGCCGGCATCAGGAAATCGCTGAACCACTGGGCGCAGAGGTCACCCATGTCGTAGGCGGCGACGTCGTCGTTCCAGATCTTCACCCGCGTCGGCGCCTCGACTGCATCGAGCGTGATGTGCAGGGCGATCATGCCGGGCGCCCGCAACACCATCTCCTGCGACTTCAAGGTCGGCCGGATCAGCGCCATCCGCGGCAGCTGCCGCTGGGTGACGAAACGGCCGTCGCCGTCGACCACCATCCAGGCGCGATCGAGGTCCATCCCGGTCTCGATCAGCAGGGTTTCGTCGAGCGCCAGGCCGCCGCAGGACTTGACCGGGTAGATGTGCAGCGAGCGCACGCTGAGGGCGACCCGGCCATCGTCGAGCAGGGCATCGGCTGCAGGTGATGTAGGGCTGGACACGCGATGGCTCCCTGGATGTTCGCTGCTCGGACGGCCCGGCCGGCGACAGGGCCGGCTGCCGCACTGGACGAACGCCGATTGTGCCCGCCTGCCGCTGCGCGCCGTCGGGGGTGGGTGCCTACAATTGTGGCGATGACACGCTTCGATGTGCAGGTTCTGGGCGCGGGCATCGTCGGCAAGAGCCTGGCGCTGTCGCTCGCCCGGCTCGGTCTGCAGGTGGCACTCCGGGCGGAGCCCGCCACCGGGGTCGGGATCCATGCCCCTGCCCTGGCCAGCGCGAGTGCGGGTGCGGGTGCGAGTGCGGGTGCGAGTGCCGGCGAGGATGTCCGCGCCTACGCGCTGAACGCGGCGTCCGTCGCGCTGCTGTCCGGGCTCAAGGTCTGGCAGGGCCTGCCCGCCGGCTCGGCAACGCCGGTGCTCGAGATGGCGGTCAAGGGCGATGCCGACCGTGGCGCGATCGACTTCACGGCCTGGCAGCAGCGGGTCGACGCCCTGGCCTGGATCACCGATGCTGGGGTGCTGGAGCGGGAACTGGCCGCCGCCGTCCGCTTCTCGCCGCATGTGACGGTGCTCGACGACGGCCCGGCCGGCGACGACGAGGTGGCCGACGTGCCGTTGACCGCCTTGTGCGAAGGCCGTGCCTCGGCAACCCGCGACCGTCTGGGCGTCGGCTTCGAGCGACACGACTACCGCCACCGCGCGATCGCCGCCCGTCTGACGAGCAGCGCGCGCCACCGCGGCATCGCCCGGCAGTGGTTCCGCTCGCCGGACGTTCTGGCCCTGCTGCCGTTCGATGCGCCCGAGCCGGGTCGTTCGTTCGCGTTGGTGTGGTCGTTGCCCGACGAGCAGGCGCAGGCGCTGTTGTCGGCCGATATCCAAACCTTCGAGGCACGGCTGATGGAAGCGACGGGCGGCGACGCCGGCGAGCTCCGGCTCGGCTCCGTTCGCGCCGCCTGGCCGCTGATGCAGGCCAGGGCCAGCGCCTGGTGCGGCCCGGGCTGGGCCTTGCTCGGCGACGCCGCCCATGTCGTCCACCCGCTCGCCGGGCAGGGCCTGAACCTCGGCCTGGCCGACGTGGCGACACTCGCCGCGGTGATCGGCGCCCGCGAGCCCTGGCGGCCACTCGGCGATGAGAAACTGCTGCGTCGCTATGCCCGCCAGCGTGCCGGCCCGACCTGGGCGATGGGCCAGGTCACGGACGGGTTATTGCAGCTTTTTTCGCACGAGGCATCCGCCCTGCGGGAACTTCGCAACCGCGGTCTGGGTCTGGTCAACCAGCTGACGCCCGTCAAGCGCTGGCTCGCAGGGCAGGCGCTCGCGCCCGTGACGGCCGAATCAGGGCGGCCCGACGGCCGTCACCTCACTTGAAAGACGCATTCATGATCAAGCCACTTCGCCTGGCCGCCGTGTTCGGGCTGATTGCTCTTTGCGGCGCGGCCGGCCATGCGCAGGAGGCGACGATCCGCAAGAACATCGCCGAGCGGATGCCCGATTTCCCGAAGATCGACGAAGTCAACAAGTCGCCGATTCCGGGCGTCTACGAGCTGCGGGTGGGCACCGACGTGCTCTACACCGACGAGCACGGTGACCACCTGATCCAGGGCGAGCTGACCGACACCCGGACGCGCACCAACCTGACCCAGGCGCGGATCGACAAGCTCACCGCGATCGATTTCGCGAGCCTGCCGCTCAAGGATGCGATCGTCTACAAGCAGGGCACCGGCGCGCGCAAGATCGCCGTCTTCGCCGACCCGAACTGCGGCTACTGCAAGAAGTTCGAGCGTGAACTCGGCCAGGTCAAGGATGTGACCGTCTACACCTTCCTCTACCCCATCCTCGGCGGTGATTCGCCCGAGAAGGCGAAGAACATCTGGTGCGCCAAGGACAACACCGCCGTCTGGCGCAACTGGATGGTCAGCGGCAGTTTGCCCGCCCGGCAGATGGCCGCCTGCGACACCACGGCGCTGGAGCGCAATGCCGCGATGGGCCGCAAGCTGCGCGTCACCGGCACGCCGTCCCTGGTCTTCGAGGACGGCAAGCGGGTGCCCGGCGCCCTGCCGCCCGAAGAGGTCGAAAAGCACTTCGCCGCCATCCGCGGCAAGGGTTGATCGATCGGCCGGGCGGCTCCTCCCGGCTTTCCCCGTCGGCGCAGCGGCGCGCCGTCGCAGGCGACAATCCGAGACCGCTTCGAGGATCACCGTGTCGTCCGGATCACCCGCCGCAGCCACTGCCGCCCCAGCCGTTGGGTCGCCCCTGTCACCGCACCCGGTCGCGCTGCGGCTCGGCTACCTGGCCCTGCTGCCGTTCCTGGCCGGCGCGGTGCTCGTCTGGCTGGTACGGCTCGAGGCCCGGCCGTTCGTCGCCGCGGCGCTCGTCGGCTATGCGGCCGTGGTGGTCGCATTTCTGGGCGGTGTCCACTGGGGTTTCGGCTTCGTCCAACGGCCGGCGGATGCGCGCTGCTTCGTCTGGGGCGTGATGCCGTCGCTCGTCGCCTGGGTCGCGGTGCTGATGGCGCCCGGCGCCGGCCTGGTGG
>CAXTDH010000060.1:0-4980 GCA_964242405.1 uncultured Rhizobacter sp.
CACTTCGACCGCCGTCATCGCCGCGTTGAAACTGCCGATCAGCTCGCGAAAGGCGATGCCGATCTCCGGATACGCGGCGACGTACTCGCGCTTGTCGGTCACGTACCAGGTCATGCGGACGATGTGCTCGGGCTTCGCCCCGGCGACCGCGAGCACGTCGACGATGTTGCGCAGCGCCTGGCGCGCCTGGCCGGCCAGCGTCTCGCAGACGAAGCGGGATTCCGCGTCCCAGCCGACCATGCCGGCGACGAACACCATCCGGCCGGTGGCGGCGACGCCGTTGGCATAACCGCGTGGCCGCGGCCAGCCGGGGGGGAGCAGGACTTGCATGTCGAGGCCGTCTCTTTCTTGGGTGGTTCGGGTAGTTGCCCCCGCTCATCCGATTGCTGGCAGCACACCGGACGTTGACGCTGCAGTCAGGGCTCGTAAAGCCGAAAGCGTTGCAGCTTGCCGGTCTCGGTGCGGGGCAACTCGCTGCGGAATTCGATCGCCCGCGGGTACTTGTAAGGCGCGACCGTCTGCTTGACGAAATCCTGCAGCTCCTCGATCAGCCCGGGCTCGACGACCACCTCCGGCTTCAGGACGACGAAGGCCTTGACGATCTGGCCGCGCTCGGCATCGGCGACGCCGATCACACCGCACTCCGCCACTTTCGGGTGCAGCAGCAAGGCGGCTTCGACCTCGGGCGCGGCGATGTTGTAGCCGGCCGAGACGATCATGTCGTCGGTGCGCGACTGATAGTGGAAGTAGCCGTCGACGTCGACCAGGTAGGCGTCGCCGGTCAGGTTCCAGCCGTTTTGTACGTACTTCGCCTGGCGCGTGTCGGCGAGGTAGCGGCAACCGGTCGGGCCGCGCACCGCCAGCTTGCCGACCTGGCCGGGCGGCATCGGCATGCCGTCGTCGTCGACCACCCGCGCCTGGTAGCCGGGTATCGGCTTGCCGGTGGCGCCCGGCCGGGCGTTGGCCTCGTCGGCGGAGATGAAGATGTGCAGCATCTCGGTCGCACCGATGCCGTCGATCAATTCGATGCCGGTGGCCGCTTTCCAGAGCACTCGGGTGGCGGCGGGCAAGGCTTCGCCGGCCGAGACGCACTGGCGCAGCTTGGTCGAACGCAACGCCTCGCCGTGCGCGGCCATCTGCCGGTAGGAGGTCGGCGCCGTGAACAGCACGGTCGCGCCGAACGCGCGGATGCCGTCGACCAGCTGCTGCGGCGACGCCTTCTCGAGCAGCACCGTCGAGGCGCCGACGGCAAACGGGAACAGCACCAGCCCACCCAGTCCGAAGGTGAAGGCGAGCGGTGGGCTGCCGATGAAGACGTCGTCGGCGCGCGGCTTGAGCACATGCGGCGGCCAGCAGGCGCAGATCGCCATCACGTCGCGATGGAAGTGCATCGTGCCCTTGGGCTCGCCGGTGGTGCCGGAGGTGAAGGCGATGATGCAGGTGTCGTCGGCGGCGGTCGGCACGTTGTCGAACACCGGGATTTGCCGCGCCATCGCTGCTTCCAGGCCGTGCTGGTCACCCGCCTCGCCGTTGAAGAAGGAGACTGTCCGAAGCGTCGGGCAATCGATCCTCGCAAACTGCAACTCCTCGGCCAGCCGGGCATCGCAAAGCGCATGGCTGACCTCGGCCTTGTTGATGACCGGCACCAGATCGCGGGCCCGCAGCAGCGGCATCGTCGCCACCGCGATGCCGCCGGCCTTCACGACGGCGAACCAGCAGGCGACCATCAGCGGGTTGTTCGGCGCCCGCAGCAGCACCCGGTTGCCGGGCACGAGACCGAGTTCGCGGACCAGCACATTGGCGATCCGGTTGGCGTGGGCCAGGAGTTCGGCGTACGTCCAATGCAGGCCGCCGGGCGCCTGGATGCAGAGCCGGTCGCCGCGACCTTCGGCCACGTGCCGGTCGAGCAGCTCTGCCGCGCAGTTGAGCTGCGGCGGGAACTGGAGCCCCGGCAACTCGAACAGGTACTCCGGCTGCTGCTCGGCCGGCGGCAGGTTGTCGCGTGCGAAGGTGTCGATGTGAGCGCTCTGCATGGTCGGCCTCCGCAGCGTTGTCGTTCGCTCGAGTCGGGATTGCTTGAGGACTAAAGCAAAGCGTGGGCCATCGCGCCCTAGCCGCCCTGAAACACCGGCCGGGCCTTGGCGCTGAACGCCTGATAGGCGCGGTTGAAGTCCTCGGTCAGCATGCAGATCGCCTGCGCCTGCGCTTCGGATTCGATGGCCTCGTCGATGCCCATCGACCATTCCTGGTGGAGCATGGTCTTGGTGATGCCGTGGGCGAAGGTCGGGCCATGGGCGATTTCCGAAGCCAGCGCGCGGGCGTCGGCCAGCACCGCCTCGGGGCTGCAGACGCGGTTCAGGAAGCCCCACTGCAGCGCCTCTTCGCCGCCGAGCGCCCGGCCGGTGTAGAGCAGTTCGCTCGCCCGGCCCTGGCCGACGATGCGCGGCAGCAAGGCGCAGGCGCCCATGTCGCAGCCGGCCAGCCCGACGCGGTTGAAAAGGAACGCGGTCTTGCTGCGGGCGGTGCCCAGGCGCAGGTCCGACGCCATGGCGATGATCGCGCCGGCGCCGGCACACACGCCGTCGATCGCGGCGACGATCGGCTGCGGGCAGTGGCGCATCGCCTTGACGAGGGCGCCGGTCATCCGCGTGAACATCAACAGGTCGGGCGCCGAGAGGCCGATCAGCGGGCCGATGATCTCGTGGACATCGCCGCCGGAGCAGAAGTTGTCACCCGCGCCGTGCACCACGACCGCCTTGACGTCGTCGGCATGACGCAACGCCTCGAAGAGTTCGCGCAGCTCCGCGTAGGAGGCGAAGGTCAGCGGGTTCTTCTTCTCGGGGCGGTTCAGGGTCACGGTGCCGACGCGGTCGTCGACCGACCAGCCGAAGTGCTCGGTGCGCAGCCCGGCGAGGGGTTTGCGGTTGCCGGCGACGAGGCTCGCGGCGGGGGGCTGGCTCATGGGCGGCTCCTTCGGGTAATCGACGTTCGGACGTTCGGAAATTCGGAAATTCGGAACGTTCGGTGCCGTCGTGTCGTTCGGACGTTCGGGGTTGTTGCTGGCGTTCAGTCGTTGGCGGGCGCGAACAGCCCCCCGGTGCTATGAATTTCGGTCCGCTGCACCCGCCGCCGGGCGAGCAAGTCGTGCAGCTGCGCCTTCTGCGGCCCCGACATGCCGGCAAAGATGCCCACGACCCACGTTTCATGCACCGCGGCGATGCTCGTGAACAGGCGCTGGCCCTTGCGGGTCAGGGCGACGCGGCAGCTGCGGCGGTCCTCCGGCTCGGCAATGCGCTCGACCAGGCCGTCCTTTTCGAGTTCGTCGGTCAGCCCGGTGACGTTGCCGCCGGTCACCATCAGGAAGCGCGACAAGGCGCTCATGCGCAATCCGCCGGGGTGGCGGTCGAGTTGGGCGAGGTAGTCGAACCGGGCCAGCGTCATGCCGAACTCGAGCCGCAGCCGCTTCTTGATCTCGGTTTCGATCTGGGTGCTGCAGGAAAGCAGGCGCAGCCAGACTTTCAGCGACTGGTGGTCGTCGGCCGCGATCCGGCCCTCGAGGCCGATGCGCTCGTCGTCGAGCAGCGGCGTGACCTCGCCCTTGACGGCGCGCTTCATGTCGGCGCCCTCGCGGCCCGAATTTTCATGCCGGCTGCCCCTTCATGCCGGCTCCTTTTCCGCCGGGCCCGACAGCAGCGCCGCCTGCGCCGCTTTCTCGCGAGCGAAGAGCGACTCCATCTGCGTCTTGCCGGAGAGGTATTGCTTCGGCCAGGCGACCCTGGTGTAGCCGATCTTCGCCGCTTCGGTCAGCGTCCACGCCGGGTTGGCGAGGTGCGGCCTGGCGATGGCGCACAAGTCGGCACGGCCGGCGGCGATGATGCTGTTGACATGATCGGCCTCGCTGATGGCGCCGACGGCGATGGTCGCGATGCCCGCTTCGTTGCGCACCCGGTCCGAGAACGGCGTCTGGAACATCCGCCCGTAGACCGGCTTCTCGCGCTTGCTGACCTGGCCGGAGGAGCAGTCGATCAGGTCGGCGCCCGCTGCCTTGAACGCCTTTGCGACCTCGACCGCATCGTCGGGCGACAGGCCACCCTCCACCCAGTCGTGGGCGGAGATCCGGACCGACATCGGCAGGTGGTCCGGCCACACCGCCCGCACCGCGTCGAATACCTCCAGCGGGTAGCGAAGCCGGTTGGCGAGGCTGCCGCCGTAGTCGTCGTCCCGGTGATTGGTCAGCGGCGAGATGAAGGAGGACAGCAGATAGCCGTGGGCACAGTGCAGCTCCAGCCAGTCGACACAAGCCTCGGCCGCCCACTCGGCGCTGCGCACGAAGTCGGCGCGGACACGGTCCATGTCGCTGCGGGTCATCGCCGCGGCGAACCGGCTGATGCCGTCGAGGTACTGCTGGCGGGAGGCGGCGAGCAAGGGCCAGTCGCCTTCCGTGAGCGGCTGGTCGATGCCTTCCCAGGCGACGCGGGTCGCGCCCTTGGCGCCGGCATGGCCGATCTGCATCGCGAACTTGGCGTCGCTGTTGGCGTGGATCCAGTCGGCGATGCGCTTCCAGGCGCGCCATTGCGCCTCGTTCCAGAGCCCGGGGCAGCCGGCCGTGATGCGGGCATCGGGGCTGACGCAGGTCATCTCGGCGAAGACCATCGCCGCGCCGCCCATCGCCCGCGCCCCGAGGTGGACCAGGTGGTAGTCACCGGCGATGCCGTCGACGGCGCTGTATTGGGCCATCGGCGAGACGACGACCCGGTTCTTCAACTCGACGCTGCGCACCTTGAACGGGGTAAACATCGGCGGCGGAGGTGGTGCATCCGGCGGGATCGTCAGCCCGGAGCGCTCGGCGAACCAGCGCTCGAAGCCCTCGAGCCACGACTTGTCGCGCAGCCGCAGGTTCTCGTGCGTTTTTAGTGGTGCGGCGGCCACCGAGATCTACATACTGCATATCGTCGGCAGCGTGTCGGCATAGCGCATGCC
>CAXTDH010000060.1:4990-10387 GCA_964242405.1 uncultured Rhizobacter sp.
GGCGCAGGTTCTCGTGCGAAATCCGTTGCGAGCGCGTGAGCATCGAGTACATGAACTGGGGCGGCGGCAGCGTGTCCGCATAGCGCATGCCGACCGACTCGAACCACTCCATCGCGTTCCAGGCGGCGTTCTGCAGCCGCAGCACGTCGACGCTGCGCAGCGCCTGGTAGTCGGCGAGCAAGCGGTCGAGTTGCTCGCGGGTGGGCGCGGGTGCGGCGGCGGGTTGCGCCGAGGCGGACGTGCCGAGCGACGCTGAGGCGGCCGTCGCGGGTCGCGCTTCGGCCGCCGGCGGCGGTAGAGCAGCGGTTGCTGTCGCCGCCCCGGCGCCGTCCAGCCGCTGAAACTGCCGTGCCAACTCGATCGCATCCTCGATCGCCAGCTTGGTGCCCGAACCGATCGCGAAGTGCGCCGTGTGCACCGCGTCGCCCATCAGCACCACATGGCTGCTGCCGTTGAAGAGCGACCACTGTTCGCACTTCACCCGCTGGAAGTTCAGCCACGGCGAGCCGCGCAGGTGCCGGGCGTTGCTCATCAAGCGGTGACCGTGCAAGTGCGGCGCGAACAGCTCTTCGCAAAAGGCGACCGATTGATCCACATCGAGCGCGTCCAGCCCATGCGCCTTCCAGACTTGCTCCGGCGTCTCGACGATGAAGGTGGTGGTTTCGGCGTCGAACTGATAGACGTGCGCCTGGAACCAGCCGTGCTCGGTCTTGACGAAGGTGAAGTTGAAGGCGTCGTAGAGCCGCGTCGTGCCGAGCCAGATGAAGCGGTTCGGCCGGGTGACGACATCGGGCTTGAACACCTCGGCATGGCGCCGGCGGATCTTCGAGTTGACGCCGTCGCTGGCGATGATCAGGTCGGCATCGGGGAAGTCGGCGTCCGAGTCCGCATCCTGCTCGAACTTCAACACCACGCCGAGCGCCTCGCAGCGGCGCTGCAGCAGGTTCAGCAGCTTCTTGCGGCCAATGCCGACGAAGCCATGCCCGCCACTGCGGATCACCTCGCCGCGGAACTCGAGCTCGATGTCGTCCCAGTGGTTGAAGTTGCGTTCGATGTCGGCGGCGGTGTCGGCATCCCACTGGCGCATGTTGACGAGCGTCGCGTCGGAGAAGACGACGCCCCAGCCGAAGGTGTCGTAGGGCTTGTTGCGCTCGACGACGGTGATGTCGTGGGCCGGGTTCGCCTTTTTCATCAACAAGGCGAAATAGAGGCCGGCCGGGCCGCCGCCGATGCAGACGATCTTCATGTGCAGTCCATTCGCCCCGGGAAGCTCGATGACGCCTCAGTCTGAAACGCTTTAGTTTAGATGTCAAGCTTTTTTGCCGGCCATCGGTGCTCGCTGTTCGCGAGCCGACAGGCGGCAGCGGGGCGGAAAACGTCAGTGTCGGGTCACGCAGGCGCTCGTCGATGTGGCCCCGGATGCGCGCGAGGTGCTAAGCGGCCATCGACGACAGCTCGGTCTTTCCGCAGCTGACGGCTACAATAGCTAGACAGCTAACTCCACGAGCCTTCTCGATGAACACCGTTGCATTGTTCGATGCCAAGAATCGTTTCTCCGAACTGGTCGACCGTGCAGCGAAGGGGGAGGAAATTGTCATCACTCGCCGAGGGCAGGTGGTCGCACGGCTGGTCGGTCCTAAAGTAGAGGATCCCGAGTCGCAGATGCGAGCGCTCGCTGAACGGATCCGGCGAAGCCGGAGCGGACACGCGCTGGGTGAAGGAGTCTCGATCCGAGCGATGGTGGAAGAAGGTCGGCGGTGAAGGCGCCGGCGGTCGAAGCCGCCGGTTGGGTGATCGATGCTTCCATCACCCTGCCGTGGTTCTTCGCCGACGAAGCCACCGCCTCGACTGACCAGCTTCTCGACTCGTTCGCCAGGCAAACCGTATGGGCGCCGGCGCTGTGGATACTCGAATGTGCGAACGTGTTGCAAAGCGCTCACTGCCGGCGCCGCATCGACCCTGAACGGCGCGCCGAGGTCGCTGCCGAACTGGCCGAACTGCCGGTGCGAATCGACCGCGAACCTGTCGGCTTCGTGACCATCGACCGGCTCGCGGCGACACATGGGCTGACGGCCTACGACGCCGCGTATCTCGAACTGGCCTTGAGGAGGTCGCTGACGCTCGTCAGCCTCGACGCCGCACTGCTCGCCGCCGCCCGCAGCCTGGGCCACCCGGTGCTTTCCGCCGACTGACCCCCGTCAGCCAAACCCGCTCAAGCCACCGCGGTCTCGCGGCGAACCATCAACCCATTCGACGGCAGCGTCTCGTCGAGCAGCTTTCTCGCCTGCTCGATGCCGGTCACCGGCAGCAGCTTCGCATCGAGCAGGCCGACCTGCACCAAGACGCTCGCCTGATCCCAGTAGATGTGCTCGTGGTAGAGCTTGTCGCCGCGGAACTTGATGATGGCCAGCAGCGGCACCTCGACGCGCTTGCCGGTCGGTGCGATGCCCGGCAGCATCCACGGGATTTCGGTGGTGTGGGTGAAGCAGAACAGCATCTCGTCGACCACTTGCGTCGCGCCGACGGTGCGTGAAATCGGCGTCAGCGTCGTGTCCGGCGGGTTGCTGTTGACGAAATGATCGGTGTAGAAGCGGTGCAGGTCGCGGTAGCCGACGCCCCCGGTCATCGTCGGGATGTGGTTGACGTAGGGCTGCGGCACCATCGTCGACATCGTCCGGTCGACGTCGCGCAGGCCGAACTCGTATTCGCAGTGCTTGTCCCAGAGGGCGGAGAGGTCGAAATCCGGGCCGATCGCTGACTTGAGGGCGGCGATGCTGCGGCCGTGCGCCATCAGCGCCGAGGCCTTGTCGTAATGGTCGCCGCCGACCCGGGCGAAGGCGTGGTCGACGCCGGGGTAGACATGCAACGACACGCCGGGCCGGCCCTTCAGCCTCTCGAGGATGGCGGCACGCGCCTCCGGCGGGCAGAACTGGTCGAGCTCGGCGAGGTGCAGCACCAGCGGCTTCGTGATCTTGTCGGCCTCGCCAAGCGCCGCATCGATGCCGACGCCGTAGTAGCCGATCGACGCGTCCGCATCCGTCCGGCAGGCCGCCAGGTAGGCGAGCTTGCCGCCGAGGCAGAAGCCGAGCACCCCGACCTTCGGCACGGCACCGCCGGTGCCGGTCGCGGCGCTTGTTACGGCGCTTGCGACCTCCGGGCGACCGCGCAGCGCGGTGATCGCGGTCTGGATGTCCTCCATGCCCTTGGCCTCGTCGAAGGCCTGGAAGCAGCCGAAAGCCTTTTTCCAGTCGCCCTCCGTGTAGCCGAGTTCGATGCCGGGCTGCTGGCGCCAGAAGATGTCGGGCACCAGGACGACGTAGCCCTCCTCGGCGTAGTAGTCGGCCACGTCGCGCATGGTCGCGTTGACGCCGAAGATCTCCTGCGCGAGCACCAGGCCAGGGCCATGGCCGCTGGCCGGCACCGCGAGATAGCCGTGGAAGCTGCCGCTGCCGTCGGCGGCTTTCATGTCGATGAACTGACCTGCCATGTCCTGTTTCTCCGATGGGTGTGGGGTGGCGCGCCGTCTCTCGCCGAGGTTCGGCGTCCAGCGTGCCACAGGGCGTTCACGCTTGCAAGAACCGGGCGCACAGCATAGGCTTTGATTGCGGCTCTACTTTAGTTGCAGATAGTTGATCTACAAAGCTTTCGCTGGCGCAGAAGCTGCTAGCGAAGCCTCGATCAGAAGCAGCCGCCTGGTCGGGCAGACGATGGAGTTGGGAGCCTCGCGATGAACGGAACCGAAGGTCGTGCAGACGCACCACGTGGCATCCCCGGCCTGCGCGGCCAGGATCATGTCGGCATCACCGTGCCCGACCTGGATGCAGCGATCGACTTCTTCGTCGACGTGATCGGCTGCGAGCTCGCGGCCCGCTTCGGCCCCTTCCGCGACGACACCGGCAGCTTCATGGCCGACACGCTCAACGTGCACCCACGCGCCGTGGTCGAGGAGATCGCGCTCCTGCGCTGCGGCTTCGGCTCGAACATCGAGCTCTTCCAGTACAGCGCGCCGGACCAGCGGGTCGCGATCCCGAAGAACAGCGACATCGGCGGCCATCACCTCGCCTTTCATGTCGATGACATCGACTCGGCGGTGGCCTACCTGAAAGGCCGCGGCGTGACATTGCTCGCCGGCCCGCTGCCGGTGACCGAAGGCCCTGCGGCCGGGCAGACGATCAACTACTTCCTCGCGCCTTGGGGCCTGCAGCTGGAATTGATCAGCTACCCGCGCGGCATGGCCTACGAAGCGGCAGGCGGCACGGTGCTCTGGTCGCCGAAATCGCCGGCGGCCTGATCCGCCGGCACCGATCCGACGACCTGCCCGTTGGTCCTGCCATCATCCAACAGGCCCGCCCGCCCCTTCGATCCATCACCCGGAGACTGCCATGCGCCTAGCCCTCGATCGCCGCGCCTTTCTGAAAACCGGCAGCGGTGCAGCCCTGGCCGCATCGCCCCTCGCCGGCCTCTGGCTGACAACCGCCGAAGCGCAGCAGACCGACAGCCTGACGATCGCCTACAACGTCGGCCTGCCGAGCTGGGACCCGACCACCGGGCCGTCGGCGGTCAACCCGTCGGTCCAGGGCATCTGGAAAGCGGTGTTCGACCAGTACATCGAGCAGGCGCCCGACCTGTCGTTCAAGCCGGGGCTGCTGTCGAAGTGGGGCTGGAACGCCGACAAGACGAAGGTCGAGATGGAGCTGCGTCCGAATGCCTTCTGGCACGACGGCACGCCGATCACCGCGCAGGACGTCGTCTGGAACCTGAAGCGCGCCGGCGACCCGAAGGCCGGCAACCCGGTCGCCGGCATCATCTGGGCGAGCGTCGACAACTTCCAGATCCAGGGCAACAAGATCACCGCCGACGTCAAGCAGTACGTCGCCGACTACTTCAAGTGGCTCGCCTTTCTCACCGGCTACATGGTGCCGCAGGCTTACTACGAGAAGGTGGGCGCCGCCGGCTTCGAAAAGGCGCCGATCGGCTCGGGGCCCTACAGCGTCGACGAGTTTTCGCAAGGCTCCTTCGTCCGCCTGAAGGCCTTCGACAAGTACTGGGGCGGCAAGCCGGCATTCCGCAGCGTGACCATCAAGTTCGTGACCGACCCGAGCGCCCGGGTGGCGGAGATCGAGACCGGCAAGTCCGACATCACGCTCGGCGTGCCCTTCGAGGAGTACGACCGGCTGCGCAAACTGCCGGCGCTGGGCGGCGTGAGCGCGCCGATCACCGACATCGCGATGCTCTTCATCACCGACACCGGGCCGATGAAGGACGACAACGTCCGCCAGGCCTGCGTGCACGCGGTCGACAAGCAGGCGATCGTCAAACGGCTGCTGCGCGGCTATGGCGTGGTGATCGACACCCTGCAGGTGCCGCAATACGCCGCCTACGACCCGTCGATCAAGG
>CAXTDH010000061.1:0-6052 GCA_964242405.1 uncultured Rhizobacter sp.
GCCCGACGACGATGATGTGGCCGACCTCCAGCAGGTCGGTCGCGAACTGGATCACCGACAGGCAGTTCAGATCCGAGTGGACGACGATGTTGGCGACGTTGCGGTGGACGAAGAGCTCGCCCGGCAGCAGGTCGACCAGCTCGTTGGCCGGTACCCGGCTGTCGGCGCAGCCGATCCAGAGGTACTGCGGCGCCTGCTGCTGCAACAGGCTCGTGAAAAAGCCCGGGCTGCGCGCTTCGGTCTTCGCGGCCCAGAGACGGTTGCTGCTCAGCAGTTCCTGGAGTTCGATGCTCATGGCTTGGCGAATAAGTGTTCAGACAGTGTAAACAGGCGCGGCGTTCACTTCACGTCACGACCGAACTTGGCCTCGCCGGCCCGTTGCGCCCTGTAGATGCCGACCGGGCCCGAAAACAGATAGCTGACGCTGCAGGCCAGCGCCGCGAACACGCCGATCGGCGCACCGAACAGCTCCATCGCCATCAAGGTGCAGGCGAGCGGCGTGTTGGCCGCCCCGGCGAACACGGCGACGAATCCGAGGGCGGCGAGCAAGGGGCAGGGCAGCGGCAGCACCGGTGCGAGCGCGTTGCCGAGCGTCGCGCCGATGAAGAAGAGCGGCGTCACCTCGCCGCCCTTGAAGCCACTGGCGAGCGAGGCGACGGTGAAGGCTGCCTTGGCTGCGAAATCCCAGGCCGGCAGCGGTCTGGAAAAGGCGTCGAGGGTGCCCGGTATGCCGAGGCCGGCGTAGCGCCCGGCATCGAACACTGCGTAAGCCACTGCGATCAAGGTGCCGCCGATCAGCGGCCGCAGCGGCGGGTAGCCGATGCGGCGTTCGACCCAGGCGGTCGACCGATGGGCCGCCGCCGCGAACACCCGGCCGACACTGCCGAAGACGGCGCCGGCTGCCACGGCTGCGGCCAGGCCCCCGACGGTCACGGCCGGCACGCCGCCGGCGTCGTAGCGGACATGCTGCACATGCCAGAGCGCGGTCGTCGTCTGATCACCGACGATCGCCGCGACGACGCAGCCGAGCAGCGCCCGATACCCGAGCCGCCCGACCGCCAGCACCTCCAAGCCGAAGACGGCGCCGGCCAGCGGCGTGCCGAAAACCGACGCGAAGCCGGCGCTGATGCCGGCCATCAGCAGCACCCGGCGTTGCGACGCGCCCAGGCGCAGGCGGTGCGCCACCTGATCGGCCAGTGCGCCGCCCATCTGCACGGCGGTGCCCTCCCGGCCGACCGAGGCACCGAACAGATGGGAAACCGCCGTGGCCGCGAATATCAACGGCGCCATGCGCAGGGGCACGGTGTTGCGCGGGTCGTGGATCTCGTCGATCAGCAGGTTGCTGCCGCCTTCGACCGGCCGGCCGACCTTCAGGTACACCCAGGCGACGCAGAAGCCGGCGATCGGCAGGAACCACAGCAGGCCGTGATGCGCCTCGCGCGTCGCGGTCACGAAGTCGAGGGCGATCAGCAACCACGCCGAGGCCGAACCGGCGAGCAGGCCGACGACGGTGGCCAGTGCCAGCGATTCAAGGGTATGGACGATCAGCGCGAGCGACTCGTTTCGCCGTGGGTGCATGGTCGGCAGGAGGGGGTCGGTGAGCCGTTCTAACACGCTGTCGACGCGACCGAGCTGCTCGGCCTCTGTCTCGTGTACCGTGCCCCTGCCTGCGTCGGTGCGAACACCGATGCCGCGCGCCGCGGCGTTCCTCGACACTGCAGCGCGGCCCCCCACCGTTCACGGAGATTTCTCGATGACATCCGACCGAAGAAGCTTTCTTCGCAGCAGCCTCGCCGCGGGCGCCGTGGGCGCCGGCACCCTCGCCGCCAGCAACCTGGCGAGCGCCGCCGCGGCACCCCGTTCTGCCGCCGGGTCGCGGCCCTCCCGTCAGAGCAGCCTGCAGCCGCTGCCGACCGGCATGACCTTCGCCAACCTCAAGACGCCTGCCGGTGACGGCCTCGGCATCCGCGACGGCGCGAGTGACCGGATCCTCGACGTCGGCGCCGCCGAGCGTCGTTTCAAGCGCGGCGCGCCGACGACGATCGACGACCTGCTGCACAGCCGGGGCGACGTGTCGGCACTGGCGGCCCTGATGACGCGAGCCAGGGCGGCGCCCGGCAACGCCGGCCTGTTCGTCAGCGAGGCCGATGCCGCCTTCGGCCCCTGCGTGACCGACCCGGAGAAGATCATTTGCATCGGCCTGAACTACCGGGCGCATGTCGCCGAAGCGAACGAGAAGCTGCCGCCGGTGCCCATCCTCTTCAACAAGTTCAACTCGGCCTTGAACCACCACCGGGGCGAGATCGAGGTGTCGCGGGAGCGGGTCGCGAAGTGGTTCGACTACGAGGCCGAGCTGGTGATCGTCATGGGCAAGACGGCCCGGGACGTGAGCGAGGCCGACGCGCTGTCGTATGTCTTCGGCTACTGCACCGGCAACGACTTCTCCGCCCGCGACCTGCAATTCGAGACCAACCAGTGGATGCCCGGCAAGGCGGGCGACGGCTGGGGCCCGATCGGCCCCTGGCTCACCACCGCCGACCAGATCGACCCGGACAACCTGAACATCCAGTGCCTGGTCAACGGCGAAGAACGGCAGTCATCGAACACCAGCCGGATGATCTTCGGCTGCAAAAAGCTCATCAGCTTCATCTCGCAACGGATGACGCTGCGGCCGGGCGACATCATCTTCACCGGCACACCCGAGGGCGTCATCATCGGCTACCCGAAGGACAAGCAGGTCTGGTTGAAGCCCGGCGACAAGGTGACCACCCGGATCGAAAAACTGGGCGATCTGGAATTCCGGTTGAGCTGAGGTACAGGTGGAGACGTCCCCGTGGACGTCTAGGTGGCGACGTTGGCCCGGCCGGTGACCGTCATGACCGTCGCTGTCATCGTCGCGACCAATTTCGGCTCATCGCTGTTGCCGGCCTCCGACCCGTACTGAAACGCGCGGCCGTCGACGACGCTGATCGTTCGCCCCGCCTTGGCGACGACGCCCTCGAAGCGAAACCGCGGGCCGCGTGCCGGCGCCAGCAGGTTGATCTTGAATTCGATCGTCAGCACCCCGGCGCCGGCCGGCATCAAGCTGAACGCGGCATAGCCGCAAGCCGAATCGAGCGCCGTGGCGAGCACGCCGGCGTGGATGAAGCCGTGTTGCTGCGTCAACGCCGCCTTGTGTTGCAAGCCGAGCACCACCCTGCCCGGCTCGACGACCTCGAGCGTCGCGCCCAGGGTCGTCATCACGCCCTGAAGTGCGAACGACTCCCGCACCCGGGCAGCGAAGGCCGGGTTGCGCACCTTCACGAGCCGGCCTCCGTCGTGGTCGTCAGACCGTGCCGCGGGTCGCCTCGAACAGGAACCAGGCGCGGCGCTCGGCCTCGTCGATCCAGTTCTCGAGCAGGCTGGTGGTGACGACGTCGTTCAACTCGCTGGTCAGCTCGTGGGCTTCGCGCATCCGCTCGACCAGATCACGGTTGTCGTTGCGCAACTCGGCCAGCATGGTTTGCGGCTGGACGAAATCGGCGTCGTTGTCGAGCACCCGCTGCAGACGGGCGATGTGGCCGATCGAGCGGATGGTGCTGCCGCCGATCTTGCGAACGCGCTCGGCGAGGTCGTCGGTCACGGCGTCGATCTGCACCGCCTGCTCGTCGAGCATCAGGTGGTAGTCGCGGAAGTGCGGGCCGCTCATATGCCAGTGAAAGTTCTTCGTCTTCATGTAGAGGGCGAAGAAGTCGGCCAGCAGCGCGTTCAGAGAGCCGGCGAGCTGCGGCGTCGCCTTGGACTCGAGATCGGTCGGCGTGTTGATGGGCGCCATGCGGCGGGTCTTGGCATCGTCCATCGTCTGGGCGTCCTGGGTCACTTGATCGGCGGGCATGAGGTCCTCTGCGGGGTAATGGTGGGTAAGGGACAAGGGTGGCCGAGGCCAACAAATCGTCATTGGCGAATGAGCAACCTTGCAGCTTACTCGCAGCGGCGTGCGCTTGTCGTCGGATGGCTTTCCCGCCCGGCAACGCCACCGGCGGCGTCGCGGCGCATCGGCGGGCGGTGTCGAGCCGCAAGCGGCAGATACCTGGGTGACAGCGCCCTCGACAGGTGCCGCATACACTCGTCCGCACCCTCCCGGCATCCGAGAAGCAGCTCCATGGCCAGCCCGATGAACGCACTCGAACGACAGCTCGACTATCCGTTCGGCGATGACCTGCCCTCCCTCGGCCGGACGCTGGAGGTCGCGCCCGGCATTCGCTGGCTGCGGATGCTGCTGCCGTTCCAGCTCAACCACATCAACCTCTGGCTGCTTCGTGACCGGATGGACGACGCCCACGGCACGCCGACCGACGGCTGGACCGTCGTCGACTGCGGCATCGACAACCCGCCGACCCGTGCCGCCTGGGAAGACATCTTTGCGAACGAACTCGACGGCCTGCCGGTGCTGCGCGTGATCGTCACCCACATGCACCCGGACCACATCGGCCTCGCCCACTGGCTGACCGAGCGCTGGGGCGTGGCGCTGTGGATCAGCGCCACCGACTATCAAGTGGCGGTGCAGGGCAGCGCGGCCAGCAGCAGCTTCGGCGGCGAGGCGTTCGCGCGCTTCATGGCGGTTCATGGCCTGACGGATCCGGCGTCGCAGGAAAAGATCAAGGCGCGCACGAGCTACTACTCGAGCATGGTGCCGGCGGTGCCGCCGCGCTACCGTCGCCTGCTGGACGGCTATCGGGTCGCGATCGGCGGGCGGGACTGGACCTGTCATGTCGGTTATGGCCATGCGCCGGAGCACATCGGCCTGCACTCGCCGGAATTGGGCGTGCTGATCAGCGGCGACATGGTGCTGCCGCGGATCTCGACCAACGTCAGCGTCCACGAACACGAGCCGGAGGGCGACCCGCTTCGGCTCTACCTCGATTCGATCGAGCGGATGCGGGCGCTGCCGGCCGACACACTGGTGCTGCCGTCGCACGGGCGACCGTTCCGTGGCCTGCACACCCGCATCGACCAGCTCGCCGCCCACCATGCCGAGCGCTTCGCCGATGTGCTCGCCGCCTGCGCCGAAGCGCCGCAGCATGCCGCGGACCTGCTCGGCATGCTGTTCCGGCGTGAACTCGACCTGCACCAGACGACCTTCGCCATGGGCGAATCGGTCGCTCACCTGAACGCGCTCTGGCTGGCGGGCAAATTGAGCAGGCGCCGCCACGCCGACGGCATCTACCGCTTCTCGACCCCCGCCCCATGACGACATCGGGCGCGACGGCCGAGGCGCCGGCCGACGCCCGCTCCGTCTCGCCCCACTTCGTCGACGGCTTCCTGGATGTCGGCGACGGCCACCGGCTCTATTGGCGGGCGCACGGCAACCCCGACGGGCCGGTGATCGTCATCCTACACGGCGGGCCGGGCGCCGGGCACAACCCCCGCTCCGCGGAGTTCTTCGACGCTGCCGTCTGGCGGGTGGTGATGTTCGACCAACGCGGTTGCGGCCGTTCGAAGCCGACCGCCGCCACCGGCCACAACACCACCACCCACCTCGTCGCCGACATGGAGCGCCTCCGCGAGACACTCGGCATCGTCCGCTGGGCCCTGTTCGGCGGCTCGTGGGGGACGCGCCTGGCGATCTCGTACGGCATTGCCCATCCGGGCCGCTGCACCGGCTTTCTGCTGCGGGCGGTGTTCCTGGCCCGTCGCCAGGACATGCGCTGGTTTCTCTGGGATGCGCGCCGCCTGTTTCCTGACGGCCATGCGGCCTTCCTGGATGCGATCGAAGTGGCAACGACCCGGCGGCCGCGCGGTGTGCACGAGTTGCTCGGCTTGACGGGCAAGGTGCTACGGCCCGGCCATCCGCACCTGTCGCGTATGGTCGCTGCCTGGGACGACTACGAGACGCGGATGAGTTCCGTCGGCGCACCGGCGCCCTCTGCCCCGCCGACCGACCCGGAGGCGGCGGTGCCGTTGCGCGTCTACTCGCTGACGCTGGCGACGCTCGAGCACCACTACCTCGCCAACGTCCTGCCGCACGAGGCCGGCGTGCTGGAACAGGTCGGCCGCATCGCCCATCTGCCGT
>CAXTDH010000061.1:6062-10371 GCA_964242405.1 uncultured Rhizobacter sp.
ACGGGCGCTACGACATCGTCTGCCCGTTCGAGCAGGCCTGGGCGCTGGCAGCGGCCTGGCCGCAAGCTCGGTTGTCGGAAGCGAAGGTCTCGGGCCACTGGACGTTCGCGCCCGAGATGGCGGCCCTGCTGCACGAGGCCAGTGCCCGGCTGCTCGATCGGCTCGGCCGGGCGCCGCAACGCTTGTCCGCCGACGTGGCGTCCTGACCCGGGCCGTGGCGTTCTGACCTGCACCGAGGTGTCGGGCCGCCCTTCGAGACGACACCCTGGCGTCGCGCCGCCCTCCTAGTCGGCGCCGTGACGCCGCGCCGCCCAGTAGGTCGCGCCTTCGCGGCCATAGCGCTCGGCGTGCACGACGTCGCGGCCCAGGGTGAAGGTGTCGCCGGGCCGCAGGTGCTGGACGCCGTCGGGCGAGGTGAGCCACATCTCGCCCTGGACGACGAGTGCCTTGACGGCGAACGGATGGCGATGGTCGGGCACCACCGCGTCGGCCGCCCAGACCCGCTCGGCGACTTCGTCGAAGCCGTCGGCCATGGCGTCGGCCTGGTAACGCTCGAAAGCGGGAATGTCGAGGGTCATGAGGAAATCCTCCGATCGTTGTTCGTCGATTGCACTGCCGGCTCGATACGCTGGCCACCGAACAGCCCGGTCATTGCCGAGGAATGACTCTAAGACATCCTTTCGAGGTTGTCAGCTGCCGGGAAAGACGCACCGCTTGAACGACGTTCGCATCACGCCGGCAACGGCCAACCGGCGACAGGGCAACCGGCAACCGGCAACCAGCTTGCGTGGCGCCATCGTCCGATTCGAGTGCAGGCGACAATGAGCCGGTGACCTCGCTCCGCCCTGCCCCGCCTGTGGGTCGCCGCCCTGCCGGCTGGAACCGAGTCGCCATCGGCTTCGTCTTCCTGTGGTTTTTCCTGGGCGGCATCGCTCACTTCGCCGCGACCGCCACCGAAATGCGGATCGTGCCGCCCTGGATGCCATGGCCTCGGGAGGCCGTCCTGATCAGCGGCGTTTTCGAGTTGCTGGGGGCAGCAGGACTGTTGCTGCCGCCCACCCGGCGCGCGGCGGCCGCGGGGCTGTTCCTGCTGACCCTCGCGGTCACGCCCGCCCATGTCTATATGCTGCAGCGGCCCGACCTGTTCCCGACCATTCCGGTCTGGGCGCTGTGGCTGCGGCTGCCGATCCAGCTCGGGCTGCTGGCGGTGATCGCCTCGATCGTTGTCGCTGGCGTCGCCAGACGACGCTGAAGCCGTCTCCTGACGTTTCAACCGCTGTCCGCTGGCGGGTCAGACGATGGTGACTCCATCGCCTCGGCGATCCGGCCCGGCGTGGTGAACCAGATTTCGCCGGGGCAGGCGGCGGCCTGGTCGACGAGTCGGCGCAGCGCCCGCCTCAGGTGACGCAGGCGGTAGGGCTGGCCGACGAGGTAGGGGTGCAGGGCGATGCCCATGACCAAGGCCTGGCATTCGCCGCCGCCACCTGCGCCGCCTGGCGGTCGCCGGGTCTGCGCCCGCATTTCCTCGAACTGGTCGACGATCATGGCCGCGAAGTCCTTCATGTCCAGCTGCCGGGCGACGATCATCGGGATGTCGTTGAGCTCTTGCGGATAGGGCACCGACCACAGGCTGCCGCCGGACCGGGTCGCCATGCGGATCGGCTGGTCGTCGTGACACCAGTTCAGGGTGTAGCGGAAGCCGGCTTCCTGTAGCAGGTCGGGTGTCACGCGGCTCTCGGAGATCCAGGGCGACAGCCAGCCGCCGGGCGCCGCACCGCGAACGTCGGCCATGCGGTCGCGGCATGCCTCGATCAGCGCGCGCTCGTCGGCCTCCGCGAGCTCGCCCTGGCGGACCGAATTGGTATGGCCATGGGCGATCAGTTCGTCGCCGCGGTCGACGAAAGCCTGCACCACCTCCGGGCAGTGGTCGTAGAGCGCGGTGTTGACGATCGCGCCGGTGGGCAACTGAAGGTCGTCGAACAGGTCGAGGCAGCGCCAGACGCCGACCCGGTTGCCGTATTCGCGCCAGGAATGGTTGAGCACGTCCGGCTGTGGTGCTGGCGGTGCCAGGGTGGCGCCCAGCCCCTCGCCGAAGGCGAAATGCTCGAGATTGAAGCCGATGTAGACCGCGAGCCGGGCGCCGTTCGGCCAGCGCGACGGCGGGCGCCGGGCGATGGCCGAATAGGCGAAGCGGCCGTGGCCGGGCAGCAAGGCCTTCATGCCTTGTAGGCGGCGAACACATCGCGCAGCGGCGTGGTCGGGCGGGGCGCCGGCTTGGCGAGCGAGCGCTCGATTTCGTTCAGGTGCCGCCGCATCTCGGTCGCCGCGGCGCCGCCGGTCGCGACCGCCAGGGTTTCGAGCAGCTGTCGGTGGCTGTGGGCGACGCACATCGGCTCGCCGGGCGCCTTGTAGAGCGCCATCAGCAATGAGGTGGTCGGCAGCAGTTCCTCGAGCAGACGGACGAAGATCGGGTTGCCGCTCATCCGCGCCAGCTGCAGATGGAATTCGCCCGAGAGGCGGATCGCCTCCTGCTTGTTCTGCAGGCGCGTGGCCCGAACCTCCGCCTCGACCAGCCGGCGCAGCGACGCGAGCTGTTCGCTGCCGAGCTTGCCGGCGAGCCGCCGCGCCACCTCGCATTCCACCACCCGGCGGGCGTCGAACACATGCTCGCCGTCGCGCCGGGTCGGCTCCGGCACCACCGCGCCGCGATTCGGCCGCAGCGAGATGATGCCGTCCTGCGCGAGTTTGTGGAGCGCCTGCCGGACGAGGGTCCGCGACACGGCGAAGGTCGTCGCCAGTTCTTCTTCGCGGAGCCGCGAACCCGGCATCAGGCGATGATCGACGACCGCGGCGTAGATCGCCTCGTAGACCCGGTCGGCGGCGGACGGTGCTGAGCCGGCCTCGGGCGACAGTGGCCGTGCGGTCGCTGTGGTCGCTGCGGTCGTTGCTGTCGCTGTGTTCGCTGTGTTCGTTGCTGTCAATGCGGTCGCTGTGGTCGCTGTGGTCGCTGCGGTCGACGCAGCCGCCGTCACGGACGCCGAAACGTCCGCGATCCCGACCGAGACTCCGACGTCGAGCAGCGGCCCGACAGTGCCGCCCCTAGCCGACCGCACGTCGCCCGGCGCGGCGGCGGCTCAGCAGCTTCATCGACGCCAGCGTCACGCCCATCACCGCGAAGGAAACGAGGGTGATGACCGTGCCGAGGGCGTAGATCGCCGGCGTGGTCACGGTCGCGGTCAGGCCCTGCAGTTCGAGCGGCAGGGTGTTGACGTCGCCGATCGCCTGCGAAGTGCGCGCGATCTCGTCCCAGCTGAGGGTGAAGCCGAACATGCCGACCCCTATCAGGCTGGGCGCGATCAGCGGCAGCACGATGTGGCGGAAGCGCTGCCAGGGCGTCGCGCCCAGGTCGGCGGCGGCCTCTTCGAACGCCGGGTTGAAGCGGTTGAAGACGGCCAACATGACGAGCAGCCCGAAGGGCAAGGTCCAGCTGAGATGGGCGCCGAGCGCGGAGCTGAACAACCCCATGGCCGTACCGTAACCATCGGCCGCCTCGCTCATGCCGATGGCGCCCAGCAGCGTCTTGACGCCGGTGTCGATCAGGCGGAACTGCAGGCCGATGCCGAGCGAAACGACGATCGACGGCATGATCAAACTCGCCACGGCGGTGTAGAACAGCAAGGTCGAGCCCTTGAACCGCTTGCGGAACGCGAGCCCGGCACCCAGCGAGAACAGCACGGTCAGCGCCGTGGCGACCAGGCCGAGTGCCAGCGATCGCCGGAACGCAGCGGCGATGTCGACCACGCCCATGCCCTGCCAGAGTTGCCCGAACCAGTGCAGCGAGAAGCCGCGCATCGGGAACGTCAGCCCGCCTTCCGGCCCTTGGAAGCTGAGGACGAAGATGGTGATCATCGGGCCGTAGAGGAACAGCACGAACAGGCTGAACAGCGCCGCCAGCCAGTAGAACGCAGCCGGGCGGCGGGCGATGCGGCTTGCCGCGGCGGGCGCGACGCTTGAGGTGGGCGTGGCGATCGCGGACGGGGCGGCCGTGGACGGGGCCATGCCCCCGCCGCTACCGCTGATGCCACCGCCGCTACCGGCGCCGTTTCCCGAAAGGCTGTTTCCCGTACCGGCCGCGACGCTGCTCATGTCAAAGCTCCTTGCGGATGTCGGCGACCCGCGTCAGGCCCCAGATCATCATCAGCGTGATGAGCAGCAGGATCACGGCATTGGCCGCAGCCATTGGAAACTGCAGGTAGGACGTCTGCACCTGGATGATCTTGCCGACCGAGGCGATTTGCTGCCCGCCCAT
>CAXTDH010000062.1:0-10285 GCA_964242405.1 uncultured Rhizobacter sp.
ACGAGCACGAGGCGCCGCCAACCGGGTCGCGAAATGCTGAAGGCGATCGCGCAGGGTGCGACCAGGCCGAGGGCGATCAGCGAGAACTCGGACGCCGGTGAGAGCGGCGGCCGCTCCAGTTCAGCGTCCGCCCAGCCATCGAACCAGACCGCCGCCGGGGTGTCCTGCACCGCCAGCACGATGCCCTGCTGAACCTGATCGAGCACCTGGCCGACAGCCAGCGGCACCGGCAGCGGAAACAGCAGGCCGGCCGGCCAGAGCAGCAGCAGGGCGAGGCCGCCGGCGCTGCGGCGTATGAACCAACGGTCGCGCGCCGCCTGCCAGCGGTCGATGCCGCCATGCCGGTGAACCACCATCCCGAGCAGTGCACCGAGCAGGGTACCGACCGAGTTCAGTCCCAGGTCGACATTGGACGACACCCGGGACGGAAGAAAGTTCTGCAGGAACTCCATGGTGAACGACACCAGCCCGCCCAGGACGACAGCCGCCGCGAAAGACGGCCGCGGCCCATTGCCGGTGCGCACGAGTGCGCCGAAGATCAGCGACCCCAGCGGCAGGTAGCCGAAAAGGTTGGCGACGAGGTCGAACCAGGTCCATCGGTGGGGCCAGGGCAGGCCGAGGAAGGCGAGCGGCCAGACCCCTGGGACGTGCCAACCGACGAACGGATAGAGGCTCGCATAGACGATCAGCGCCGTGTAGAGCAACGCCAGCGGCGAAGCGGAACTCCGGTGACGTGTAGCCATGCAACGGCCGAACGGCAGCGCGGTCGGGCCGGCCTCAAAAGGGCTTCACGACCACCAGCACCACGATCGCGGTGAACAGCAGGACTGCCGTCTCGTTGAAAACCCGGAACCAGCGCTCGCTGCGCTTGTTGGCAATGCCGTCGAACTTGCGCAACAGGCCGGCGCAGACGTGGTGGTAGCCGAGCGCCAGCAGCACCAGGGCGAGCTTGGCATGCAACCAGTGTTCACCGGCACCACGGCCGATCCCGTAGTGCAGCCAGAGCACCAGGCCGAGCGCGAGCGCGACGACCATCAGCAGGCTGCTGAACCGATAGAGGCGCCGGCCCATCAACAGCAGCCGCTCGCGCTCCGCATGGCTGTCGGCGGGCACGGACACCAGGTTGACGAAGATCCGCGGCAGGTAGAACAAGCCGGCGAACCAGCTGCTCACGAAGACGATATGAAAGGCTTTGATCCAGAGCATCGTTCATTATCGGGTGGCTCCGAAGCTATCATTTGCCGCAACCGGAACGCCCGCATGCACACTTTTGCTCCGTTTCCTTCGAACCGCCCCCGCCGCCTTCGCCGCGATGCATTCACCCGCAGCCTGGTCGCTGAAAACCGGCTGCACGCCTCCGACCTGATCCTGCCGGTGTTCGTGCTCGACGGCCAGGGCGTGTCGCAGGAAATCCGCTCGATGCCGGGTGTGGAGCGCCGGACGCTCGACCGCCTGTTGCCGGTGGCCGATGAATGCGTGCGCCTCGGCATCCCGGTGATGGCCTTGTTCCCGGTGATCGAGCCGTCGCTGAAGACCGCCGACGGTCGCGAAGCGCTGAACCCGGAGGGGCTGATCCCGCGCGTGGTCAGGGAACTGAAAAAGCGCTTCCCCGAGCTCGGGGTGATGACGGACGTCGCGCTCGACCCGTTCACCACCCATGGCCAGGACGGCCTGCTCGACAGCACCGGTTATATATTGAACGACGAGACAGTCGCGGTGCTCGCCGAGCAGGCGATGACCCAGGCGGCGGCCGGCGTGGACATCGTGGCACCCAGCGACATGATGGACGGCAGGATCGGCGCCATCCGTGATGCGCTCGAAGCCAGCGGGCGCATCCACACCAGCATCATGGCGTACAGCGCGAAGTACGCCAGCGCCTTCTACGGGCCGTTCCGCGACGCGGTCGGCTCGGCCGGCAACCTGGGCAAGAGCAACAAGAAGGTCTACCAGATGGACGCCGCCAACAGCGATGAAGCGCTGCGCGAAGTGGCGATCGATATCGCCGAAGGCGCCGACATGGTGATGGTCAAGCCCGGCATGCCGTATCTCGACATCGTCCGCCGGGTGAAGGATGAATTCCAGGTGCCGACCTTCGCTTATCAGGTGAGCGGTGAATACGCGATGCTCAAAGCCGCCGCGCTAAACGGCTGGCTGGATCACGATGCGGTCGTGTTGGAGAGCCTGCTCGCCTTCAAGCGAGCCGGCGCGAACGGCGTGCTGACCTACTTCGCGCTCGAGGCGGCGCGCCTGATCAAGGCGGCCGCCTGAGCGGGTTTCGGGTTTGCCGACGCCGTCGACATGCGCATCTTCCATATCTTCGGTGAACGCTTCGACGAACTCGAATCGCTGCCGGAGGCGGCGCCTGCACAGGGCTACCTCTGGCTCGGCATGCGGCGCGACCAGCTCGAAGCCGAACTCACCACGATCCAGGCGGCGCTGCAGCGCTGGACGGGCGGCCAGCTCGTCGACCTGCACGTCATCGACCTGCTCAATCCGCAGATTCCGTCGAACTTCGACTACACCTCCTGGTACGACCTGCTGACCTTCAGGCGTCTGGCGGCGACGGTGATCTCGCTGCCGGATGGCGAAGGCGTGCAGTCGGATGCCGGCGGTGCCATAGCGCCCCTCAAAGCCGACGGCAAGCCGAAAGCGCTGCCGAGTGCCAACGGTGCCGACGGCCCGCAGATGGTGATCGACACCAGCCCGGTGGGCTTCGCCGTCTTCGATCGGGTGCTGTTGACGGTGCACCCGAACGAATGCGTCGTCCGCGAGCACTTCGCCACTCGGCTGCAGCAGCAGCTGGCGCCCGAGCAGCGGGCCGACGGCCGCAGTGGCGCCCGGGTGCCGCCGAGCCGGGCCGACCTGGCGCTGCGCATGGTCAACTTCATGGTCGACAGCTACCTGGAGCTGCGCCGCCTGCTGACCCGACAGCTCGACGAGTTGCAGCAGGGCCTGTTCGAAACGCGCGCCGGCTACGACAGCTGGCGCCTGTTGCTCGAGTCTCGCAACAGCTTGCACCAGCTGGAGGACATCTGCGAGGACCAGCGCGCGGCAATCACCGAATGGATCGACGCACTCGACGAGTTGCCGCAGGATTCGCCGGCGGCCGAACTGAGGGAGCGCGAGTTGCTGCGCATCCGCGCCAGGGACGTGCAAGAGCACATCGAGCGCGTGCTGACTCATGTGCGACGGCTCGAGTCGTCGGTCGAAAACGCGGTGCAGATGCACTTCTCGGCGCAGGGCCACCGCACCAACGACATCATGCGGACCTTGACGGTGATGACGGCGATCTTTCTACCGCTCAACCTGGTGACCGGCTTCTTCGGCATGAACTTCGAGGGCTTGCCGCTGATCCACAGCCCGCGCGGCTTCTGGGTCACGTTCGGCGTGATGCTGGCACTCGGCGTGGGCACCAGCTGGTGGTTCTGGCGCAAGCGCTACATCGGTCCGAAGCGCTGATCGGGCGTCGCCGAGGGAGGTAGCCCGGGAATCGTCACGCAGGCCGAAGCCGCGGTTTCAGGGGCGACGTGCGTACGGGTCGGCGAAGCCGAGCGACTGCATCAGCTCGCTTTCGCGCCGTTCCATCGCCTCCGCCTCGGCTTCGACTTCGTGGTCGTGCCCCTGGGCATGCAGGGTGCCGTGGACCAGCAGGTGGGCGTAATGGGCGACCAGCGGCGTAGCCGAATCGAGCGCTTCCTGGCGCAGCACCGGCGCGCAGAGCACCAGGTCAGCGGCGACCACCGGCTCCTGCGCGTAGTCGAAGGTCAGCACGTTGGTGGGGTAGTCCTTGCCACGGTAGTCGCGGTTGAGTGCCTGCGCTTCCTCCGAACCGACGACGCGCACCGTGATCTCCGCCGGCCGGCCGGCGAGCGCAGCGCGGATCCAGCGCGCCACCTTATGCCGCGGCAGGAGGGCCCGGTCGGTGGCATCCGCGAATTGCAGCGACAGGCTGAGCGACGGCGATGCGGTCACCGGACTGCGCCGCCGAGCCTTCGCCATCGCCCAGCCATCGCCATCGCCATTGCCGTGGTCGCCGTCGTCGCCGTCGTCATCGGCGCGCGGCGTCGTAGGCCTCGACGATGCGGGCGACCAGCGGGTGCCGAACCACGTCGGCCGAGGTGAAATGGGTGGTCGCGATGCCGCGCACCCGGCGCAGCACCCGCTCCGCATCGATCAGGCCGCTCTCGGTGCCGCGCGGCAGGTCGATCTGGCTGACGTCACCGGTCACCACCGCCTTCGAGCCGAAGCCGATCCGCGTCAGGAACATCTTCATCTGCTCGGCGGTGCTGTTCTGCGCCTCGTCGAGGATGACGAAGGCATGGCTGAGCGTTCGGCCGCGCATGAAGGCGAGCGGCGCAATCTCGAGCGTGCCCTTCTCGAAAGCCTTGCCGACCTTGTCGGCGCCCATCAGGTCGTAGAGCGCGTCGTAGAGCGGCCGCAGATAGGGATCGACCTTTTGCGCCAGGTCGCCGGGCAGGAAGCCGAGCCGCTCGCCGGCCTCGACCGCGGGCCGGGTCAGGACGATTCGCTGTACCGCGCTGCGTTCCAGGGCATCGACGGCGCAGGCGACGGCGAGAAACGTCTTGCCCGTGCCGGCCGGGCCGATGCCGAAGGTGATGTCGTGCTCGAGGATGTTGCGCAGGTAAGTCAGCTGGTTCGGCGTCCGGCCGACGAGATCGGTGCGGCGGGTGCGCAGCGTCGGGAGGTCGGCGCCGGCTGCCTCATGGGGTGGCAGCGGGTCGCCGTTCCGGCCCCGGGTCCGCCTCAACGGGCCGCCCCGGCCGCCTTCGGCCTGCGACTCGACCAGCGCCAGCTGCACCAGCTCGGCCGTAACCGGCTCTTGCGCCCGACCGTAGAGCGCCTGCAGGACCGCGAGGCCGCGTTCGGCGTCCGGCTTTCCGGCGTCGATCAGAAAGAACTCGTTGCGACGCGAGATGCTGATGTCGAGTGCCGACTCGATGCTTCGTAGATTTTCGTCGAGGCTGCCGCAGAGGTTGCCCAGTCGGACGTTGTCGGGCGGAAGGAACGAGTGGCGAATGATCAAGGCTGAGACTCCCCAGGCGACGGTGCAGCCGGACAACCCGCCAGTGACCGGTGGTCGGTCTACCTCCCCGGTGCTTCGGCGTCGACGATTGTCGCCGCAAGCCCACGACCGGCACGAGTCGCTTCTTTGTGCCGCTTATCGCCCGTCCGTCGAACCGACGCTCCTGCACAATTCCGATCGATGGTCCTGCTATCCACCCCCCTTGTCGACCGGCTGCGCACGATGCGGCACTGGCGCCTGGGGCTGGCGGCTGCCTGGCTGCTCGCCCTGGCGTTGGTGCTCTTCCTCCTCGTGCCCAGCCTGACGCCCGCCGTCATCGGTGCAGCAGCGGTGGTCACCGGGTCATCAGCCGATCAACCGTCGGTGCAGCGCATCACGCGGGCTCTGGCAGCACCGATCAGCCCCGATCGGTTGACGCTTCGTCAGCCACCGGCGCCGGTCGACCTGCCGGACGATTGGTCACGCTCGCACCCCGGGTTCGAAGGAAGCGTCTGGTACCGCAGCGCCTTCGACTTGCCGGCGGGCACGCCGCCCAACGAACTGCTCGCGCTCTACATCGAGCGGGCTTGCAGCAACGTCGAAGTCCACCTCAACGGCGTGCGGATCTTCAGTGCCGGCCGAATGAGCGAGCCGGTGACTCGCAACTGCCACTATCCGCAACTGATCACGCTGCCGGCCGCCTTGTTGAGGGTCCAGGGCAATCAGCTCGACCTGCAGGTCTACGGCCATGCCCTGCAGCGGGTCGCCTCCCGGCAACGCGCCGGGGGCCTCTCGGCGCTCAGGATCGGCCCTCAATCGGTACTGGCCGGCGTGTACGCAGAGCGGTTGTTCTGGAATGTCCACGCGGTCGAGATCGCGAGCGTGATGCTGGCGGTGCTGGGCGCGGTCATGCTGGCGCTTGCCTGGCTGAACCGGCGCGAAACCTATCTCGCGTACTTCGGTTTTCTGGCGCTCGCCTGGGGCGTCTTGTCGGCACGGCTCTGGCTGCGCGATCTGCCGTGGGACACCGGCGTCACGGAATTCCTGTTCTGCACCGGGTTCGCACCGACCACCGGCCTGGCGGTGCAGTTCATCCTCAGTTATGGCCATGTGAAACTCCGCTGGGTCGACAACCTGCTGGCGGTGCAGTGGGTGCTGCTGCCGGCGACGCTCCTGCTGGCGGGCCCGAATCACCTCTTCCCAGCGGCGAACGCCTGGTACGTCCTGCTCGCGGCGGAGGTGTTCGGTGCCGCGATGCTCTACCTGCATGCCAGCTGGCACGGCGACCGGCGCGGCTTCTGGACGATGGCCGTCCTGATGTGCACGGTCGGCAGCATGGTGCTGGTCGAGCTCGCGGTCCAGGCGGACCTGCTCGACCTGCCGCGCCTGCAGTTGCTGCAGTTCGCCGTGCCGCTGCTGTTCATCGGCGTCGCGTCCCGCCTGCTGCAGATGTTCGCGCGGGCCTTGCAGGATGCAGAGGCGAGCCGGATGAGCCTGGAAAGCCGCGTACAGGAAATCACCGCCGAAATCGAGCGCAACTTTGCCCAGCTCGCTGAATTGCGCGTCGAACAGGTGACCGAAAAAGAGCGCAAGCGGATCGCCGGCGACCTGCACGACGACCTGGGTGCCAAGCTGCTGACGATCGTTCACACCAGTGAGAGCGAGCGCATCTCGACCCTCGCCCGCGAGGCGCTGGAGGAGATGCGATTGTCGGTGCGCGGCCTCACCGGCAAGCCGATGCGGCTCGCCGACGCGCTCGCGGACTGGCGGGCCGAGACGGTGCTGCGGCTCGGCCAGGCCAATATCGAAGCCGACTGGCGCAGCCCGGCCGAGGAGATCGAGCACCTGCTGCCGGCGCGCGGCTTCGTGCAGACGACGCGAATCCTGCGCGAAGCCGTCAGCAACATCATCAAGCACAGCGGCGCCTCGCATTGCAAGGTGCGCTGCGCCATCAGCGAGCGGCAGTTCGGCCTGACGGTGCAGGACAATGGCAAGGGCATCCCGATGGAGCTCGACGGCAAGCTCGACCGCGGCCACGGCATGTCGAGCATGAAGCACCGCGCCAAGCAGATGCAGGGGCAGTGCCTGGTCGAATCCGGCCCCGGCTATGGAACCGTGATAAGGCTCACGTTGCCGCTTTGAACGCTTCTCGCGGCACCGCCTTGTCGCCGAAGTCGCCGCGTTAGGATCGTTCGGCACGGCGGATGCGTCGGCCTAAACCACCTTTTTGTCTGTCGCCGGTTGCAACCCAGCCGTCGCACCCGTCAGTCGCATCCAACCACAGGCCCATCCATGAACAACATCCTGCTGCTCGAAGACCTGCCGGAGATCCGGGCCTGGTTGAAGGCGCTGGTCAAGCAGGTCTTCCCGGATTCGCAGATCCACGAGGCGGCCCGCATCCACGATGCGCTGGCGCTGGTCAAGGCGGTCAAATTCAAGCTGGCGCTGGTCGACCTCGGCCTGCCGGACGGCTCGGGCGTCGACGTGGTCGCGGCGCTTCGCGAAGCGCAGCCGGAGGTGCAATCGGTGGTCGTCACCATCCACGACGACGACGACCACCTGTTCCCGGCGCTGCAGGCCGGCGCCTTCGGCTACCTGCTGAAGGAACAGGCGCGCGAGCTGATCGCCGAGCAATTGAACCGGATGAGCCAGGGCGAGCCGCCGCTCAGCCCGTCGATCGCCCGCCGGGTGATCTCGCACTTCGCGGCGCAGACGCGGCCGCAGGAACGGCCGCAGAACATGCCGCACGTCGCGCTGACGGACCGCGAGAACGAAGTGCTGCTGCGCGTCGCCAAGGGCTTCACCCTGCCGGAGATCGGCGTGCAGCTGAACCTGTCACGCCACACCATCGCCGACTATGTCAAGCAGATCTACCGCAAGCTGAACGTCAGCTCGCGGGCGGAAGCGGCGCTCGAGGCGCAGCGGCTGGGCTTGTTCCGCCGAGCTTGAGTTTCGCTTTCAGGGACGCTCAGCGGGGCAGCTCGCTAACGCCCATCAGGTATTCGTCGACCGCCCGCGCCGCCTGCCGGCCCTCGCGGATGGCCCAGACGACCAGCGACTGGCCGCGCCGCATGTCGCCGGCGGCGAACACCTTGTCGACGTTGGTCGCGTAACCGCCGACCGCCTCGGCGCTCGCCCTCGCGTTGCCGCGGGCGTCCTTTTCGATGCCGAATGCGTCGAGCACGCTCGCGACCGGGCTGACGAAACCCATCGCCAGCAGCACCAGATCGGCCGGCAGCACCTGCTCGCTGCCGGCGACCTCGACCATCTTTCCCCCCTGCCACTCGACCCGCACCGCCTTCAGGCCCTTGACCCTGCCGACGTCCGCCCCTTCGCCGGCAACGAACTCCTTCGTCGCGATCGCGAACTCGCGCGCACACCCTTCCTCGTGGCTCGAGGATGTGCGCAACTTGACCGGCCAATAAGGCCAGACGAGCGGCTTGTTCTCGTGCTCCGGCGGCATCGGCAGCAGCTCGAACTGGGTGACGCTCGCCGCCCCGTGGCGGTTGCTCGTGCCCACGCAATCGCTGCCGGTGTCACCGCCGCCGATCACGACGACGTGCTTGCCGTCGGCACGCAACTGGTTTTCGACCCGACCACCGGCGTTCACCTTGTTCTGCAGCGGCAGGAATTCCATCGCGAAGTGGATGCCCTGCAGATCCCGGCCCGGCACCGGCAGGTCGCGTGACTGCTCGGCGCCGCCGGTCAGCAGCACGGCGTCGAAGTCGGCTTTCAGCTGGTCCGGCGAAATCGTCTCCTTCGCCCAATTGGTGACCTTGCTGCCCTCGGGCATGGCCGCGACCAGCACGCCGGTGCGGAACACGACGCCCTCCGCCCGCATCTGGTCGACCCGCCGGTCGACGTGGATCTTCTCCATCTTGAAGTCCGGGATGCCGTAGCGCAGCAGGCCGCCGACCGCATCATTCTTCTCGAACAAGGTGACGTCGTGGCCAGCACGCGCCAACTGCTGCGCCGCCGCCATGCCGGCCGGGCCCGAACCGACGATCGCCACCCGCTTGCCTGTCTTGACTTTCGGCGCCCGAGGCCGGACCCAGCCCTCGGCCCAGGCCCGGTCGACGATCGCCCGCTCGATGCTCTTGATGCCGACCGGGTCGTCGTTGACGTTCAGCGTGCAGGCCGCCTCGCACGGCGCCGGGCAGATGCGGCCGGTGAACTCGGGGAAGTTGTTGGTCGAGTCGAGCACCGCCCAGGCGTTCTTCCAGTCGGATTGGTAGACCAGGTCGTTGAAATCCGGAATGATGTTGTTGACGGGGCAGCCGTTGTTGCAGAACGGCGTGCCGCAGTCCATGCAGCGCGCGCTCTGGATCTTGGCGCCTTCCTCGGCCAAGCCGATGACGAATTCCTTGTAGTTGTGCAGGCGCGCGTCGACCGGCTCATAGCCTTCCTCGACGCGCTCGTACTCCATGAAGCCGGTGACTTTTCCCATGATCTCGGTGCTGCTCGGTTACTTCGCGGGGACTGTGATGCTCGGATTTGGTGACCGGGCAGGCGAGGCCTCGGCCGCCACCGCGGGCTTTTGGGCTGCCACGGCGGCCGCCTTTGCAGCGCGCTCGTTCAGGGCCCGCTTGTATTCGTTCGGGAACACCTTGACGAACTTGCCGCGCGACTCGACCCAGTGGTCCAGGATGTGGCGTGCCCGCAGGCTGCCCGTCCACTTGTGGTGGTCCTCGACCTGTTTGCGCAGCAAGGCCTCATCCGTCATGCCCTGGTGCCAGGCGACCGCACTGCCGCCGCTCGCCTCCTGTTCCGCCGCCGGCAGCACCTTGCCGAGCGACACCATCGAGGTGTTGCAGCGGGATTCGAACTGACCGTCCTCGTCGTAGACAAAGGCCATGCCGCCGCTCATGCCGGCGGCAAAATTGCGCCCCGTTTTGCCGAGGACGACGACCGTGCCACCGGTCATGTACTCGCAGCCATGGTCGCCGGTGCCCTCGACCACCGCCGTGGCGCCCGACAGCCGCACCGCGAAGCGCTCGCCGGCCACGCCGCGGAAGAACGCTTCGCCGCTGGTCGCGCCGTAGAGCACGGTGTTGCCGACGATGATGTTCTCGGTCGCGTCGCCGCGGAATTCGATCGACGGCCGGATCGCGATCCGCCCGCCACTGAGGCCCTTGCCGGTGTAGTCGTTGGCGTCGCCGATCAGGTAGATGGTGATGCCCTTGGCCAGGAATGCGCCAAAACTCTGCCCGCCGGTGCCTTCCATCTGGATGAAGATGGTGTCGTCCGGCAGGCCCTCGGGGC
>CAXTDH010000063.1:0-10178 GCA_964242405.1 uncultured Rhizobacter sp.
ACCCCATGGCAACCACCACCAGCCCCAACGCGCCGATGACGGGCGAGGAGAAGAAGGTCATATTCGCCTCCTCCCTCGGCACCGTGTTCGAGTGGTACGACTTCTATCTCTACGGCTCGCTCGCCGCCATCATCGGCAAGCAGTTCTTCTCGGGGCTCGACCCGTCGGCCGCCTTCATCGCGTCGCTGCTCGCGTTCGCGGCCGGCTTCTTCGTGCGGCCGTTCGGCGCGCTGGTGTTCGGCCGGCTCGGCGACATGATCGGCCGCAAGTACACCTTCCTGGTGACGATCCTGATCATGGGCCTGTCGACCTTCATCGTCGGCATCCTGCCCAGCTACGCCTCGATCGGCTGGGCCGCGCCCATCATCCTCATCGGCTTGCGCATGCTGCAGGGCCTGGCGCTCGGCGGTGAGTACGGTGGTGCCGCGACCTATGTGGCCGAGCACGCGCCACAAGGCAAGCGCGGCGCCTACACCTCCTGGATCCAGACGACCGCCACGATGGGCCTGTTCCTGAGCCTGATGGTCATCCTCGGCACCCGCACCTTGCTGGGCGAGGAAACGTTCAACGACTGGGGCTGGCGCGTGCCGTTCCTGGTGTCGATCGCGCTGCTGGCCATCAGCGTGTGGATCCGCCTGAGCATGAACGAGAGCCCGGCCTTCAAGAAGATGAAGGAAGAAGGCAAGACCTCGAAGGCGCCGCTGACCGAATCCTTCGGTGAGTGGAAGAACCTGAAGATCGTCATCCTGGCGCTGGTCGGCCTGACTGCCGGCCAGGCCGTCGTCTGGTACACGGGGCAGTTCTACGCGCTCTTCTTCATGACGCAGGCGCTCAAGGTCGACGGCGCGACGGCCAACATCCTGGTCGCCGTTGCCCTGCTGATCGGCACGCCGTTCTTCCTCGTCTTCGGCACGCTGTCGGACCGGATCGGCCGCAAGCCGATCATCATGGCCGGCTGCCTGATCGCGGCGCTCACCTACTTCCCGCTGTTCAACGCCCTGACCGAAGCCGCCAATCCGGCGCTCGCCAAGGCCCAGCGCGACGTGCCGGTGGTCGTCAAGGTCGACCCGTCGCAGTGTTCGTTCCAGGGCAGCCCGATCGCCCGTGAGGTGGATTTCCGCAGCTCCTGCGACATCGCCAAGCGCACCCTGGCGCAAGCCGCGGTGAACTACAACGTGCAGGATGCACCCGCCGGCACCGTCGCCAGCATCAACCTCGGCGGCAAGGAGATCTCGTCGCTGAACGGCACGTTGACGCCGGACGGCAACTCCTTCGATGCTGACAGCAAGGCCAAGATCGCCAGTTTCAAGAAAGATGTCGCGGCCGCCACCAAGGCCGCCGGCTACCCGGCCAAGGCCGACCCGGCGGGGGTCAACAAGTTCCTGGTCGTCGTCATCCTGACGGTGCTGGTGATCTACGTGACCATGGTCTACGGCCCGATCGCGGCGATGCTGGTCGAGATGTTCCCGACCCGCATCCGCTACACCTCGATGAGCCTGCCGTACCACATCGGCAACGGCTGGTTCGGCGGCTTGCTGCCGACCACGGCCTTCGCCATCGTGGCGCAGACGGGCAATATCTACAATGGCCTGTGGTACCCGATCGTCATTGCCGGCATCACCTTCGTCGTCGGCATGCTGTTCATCAAGGAGACGAAGGACGTCGACATCTACCAGAACGACTGACCGGCTGTGGGCTCGAGGCGCCCTGGAAGGCGCTTCGGGCGGAGATGGCAGCCACCGTCGGTCGCGCATGGTCAGGCCGCCCCAGGCACCTGTTCGGCACCGGCCTGGCTGCGCGTCGCGATCAGTTCGCGGTTCAGGCGGTCGACATCGGCCGAAAAGCGGGCGGCGACCAGTTCGATGACCTTGAAGCCGAACCGGGGGTTCTGGAAGTACAGCTCCCGGACGGTGCGCTCGTCGATCGACAACACCGTGCTGTCCTCGGCGCAGCGTGCCGTCAACCGTCGGCGCCGGTCGGGCGAGAAGAAGGCGATCTCGCCGAAGATCTGGCCGGGAACGATGTCCTCCCCGATCTCGACGAGCTCGATCCGGCCATCGGCCAGCAGGTAGAGTCGGTCGCCGTAATCGCCCTTCTTGAACAGGAGGGTGCCGGCACGCACTTTGGCGCTCCGCATGTAGGGCTTGAGCCAGACGCCCGACATCGCGCTTTCAGCCTGCACCGCCCGGACGCGTCGCGTCAGCCGGATCATCTCCGCCAGCCGGAAGAGGTTGATCGGCAGCAGCGCCAGGTGCAGCAGCAGCATCGGATACGACGGATGGAGCGCGCCGAAGGCGGCGAAGCCGATGTTGCTGCCGATCGCCAGCCAGCGCAGCGGGATCCTCGTCTTGACGAAGGTGCTGATCAACACCAACGCTCCGGCGAGCGCCACCGACAGCAGCGCGAAGATTTCGCTCGGGGATCTGAGTACTTCCTGAAGGTAGCGGCTCGCGTCGACCATCACTCCACCCGGTCCGGTTGGCCCGGGCTGGAGGTTAGTGGGAACGCCGCCGGAATGCCAGCCCGAGGAGCCCGAGGCCGGCGAGCAGCAGCACCGAGGTGGCCGGTTCGGGGATGGCCGTGGCGACGATGAAGTCCTGGTTGAGCGGGTTCGTCAGCACCTGGATGGCGTAATCGGAACGGTAGGTCGACAGGTTCGTCAAGTAGGTGTTGACGGTGCCGAAGGCCGACTGACTGCCGGCACTGGTCGGCGACACCGTGACCTGGCCACCGGTCAGGCTGTAGTTCGAACCCGGCTCGTAGATGATTTCCCAGACCGCGGCCTGCAAGGCGGCCGAGGTGCTGCTGTCGACGACGAAGCCGGCCGCGGCAGTGAACAAGCGGCTCAGGTCGGCTGCCTTGCCTGCGCTGAAGTAGCTGCTGCCGGCGCTCGTGTCGTATTCGTAGTCGACGTTGAAAAAGAACGACTGCGTGAGTTCGGCGCAGTAGGCGATGAACGAGGTGTTCGTCGCAGCCAGTGGCGAGATGGATCGTTGTAGCGACGGCAGGGGCGCCGCGAAGGGCAATGCGCCCGCGGCCGAGCCCTGGAATGCCCCTGCCTGGCCTTCGTAGGAGGGGCCGGCCTGGTTGGTCAGGACGAGCGCATCGGCGGAGCCGAACTCGAATCCGCTGATGTTGACGGTGATCGCCTGGGCCGGCGAAACCAAGCCCATCACGGCGACGAGCGGCAGCCATTGCAATTTCATCGGTACTCCATTGAGAAGGGTCAAGCAGACGACAACGCCATGGAATGTAGGGTTTCGTAACCGGCTTGGCGTGACTTATTCTCGAGTTCGCTCGGCGACCCCCCCGAACCAGGGGCCCCCTTCGCCAGTCGGCCGCTCGAAAGCGGATCGCCGCAGGATGAGAAGCTCGCAACCCGAATCGCCGACGTCACCGCAACCGACACCCATGGACCAGAGCGCCGACAACCTGCGGACTGCCATCGACGCCCTGGAAGCGCAGCGGGCGCTCCTGGGCGACGCCGTGGCAGACGCGGCGCTCGCGCCCCTGCGAGAGACGCTGGCCGAGACCGAGGCGCGTGCGGCTGCGGCCGAGCAGCGGCTCAAGTCGGTCACCGTGCTCTTCATGGATGTCGTCGGCTCGACCGAGTTGATCCGCCAGCTCGATCCGGAGGACGTTCATGCGGTGATGGACAGCGCACTCGAACGCCTGAGCGCGGTGGTCCGCCGTTACCAGGGACGGGTCTTGCAGTACGCCGGCGACAGCCTGCTCGCCGTCTTCGGCGCCGATCATGCGCTGGAGGACGATGCCGAGCGAGCGGTGCAAGCCGGCCTGGCGATCGTCGCCGAAGCGCCGCGGCTGGCCGAGAACGTCAAGGCGCAGTACCGTCTCGACGGCTTCAACCTGAGGGTCGGCATCAACACCGGCCCGGTGCTGCTGGGCGGTGGCATCGACGCGGCGGGCAGCATCCGCGGCATCACCGTCAACATCGCCGCGAGGATGGAGCAGACGGCACCGGCTGGCAGCCTGCGCATCAGCCACGACACCTTCCGCCATGTGCGCGGGCTGTTCGAGGTCGAAGCGCAGCCGCCGCTCGCGGTCAAGGGCCTGCCCGACCCTGTGCGCAGCTACCTGGTGCTCAGGGCACGGCCGCGGGCCTTTCGTGTCATGAACCGCGGCCTCGAAGGGGTCGAGACCCGGATGGTCGGCCGCGACGGCGAACTTGCCCGGCTGACCGAGACCTTTGAATCCGTGCGCGAGGACGGCAAGGTCGCGCTCGTGACCGTGGTCGGCGAAGCCGGTCTCGGCAAGAGCCGGCTCACCCTGGAGTTCGCCCACTGGCTCGAGCTCCTGGACGGCCCGGTGCGCACCTTCCCGGCCCGGCCGCAGGCGTACGGCAGCCACACGCCGTACGGCCTGCTGCGCGACCTGCTCGCCTGGCGCTTCGACATCCTCGACGGCGACTCCCAGGTCGTCGCCCAGAGCAAGCTCGCCGCCGGTCTCGGCCCGGTGCTCGGCGATCGAGCCGCCGAGCAGACGGCGCTGATCGGCCAGCTGATCGGCTTCGAGTACGCGGCCGACCCGCACATCGCCGGCATCGTCGAAGAGGCGCGGCAGATCCGCGACCGGGCCTTCCATGCGCTCGTCGAGTACTTCCGGCGGCTGCATCGGCAAGACGGCGCGACGCTGGTGCTGCTGCTCGACGACCTGCAGTGGGCCGACGAAGGCTCGCTCGACTTCGTCAACCATCTGGCGTTGGCCTGTCGCGACCTGCCGCTGATGGTGCTCGGGCTGACCCGGCCGAGCCTCTTCGAGCGGCGCCCGCTGTGGGGCCGCGGCCAGGCCAACCACGAGCGCATCGACCTCGCGCCGCTGTCCCGGCGCAGCAGCCGCGAGCTCGCCGAGATGCTGCTCGCCCGGCTGGGCACGGTGCCGGTCGCCCTGCGCGACCTGCTCACCACCAGTGCAGAGGGCAATCCGTACTTCGTCGAGGAATTGATCGGCATGCTGATCGACGACGGCGTCATCCTGGCCGGCCCGGGGCCGTGGCAGGTGGTGGCCGACAAGCTGCTGACGGTGCATGTGCCGCCGACGCTCGCCGGCGTGCTGCAGGCGCGCATCGACGCACTGGAGGCTGGCGAGAAGACCGCCTTGCAGCAGGCCAGCGTGATCGGGCATGTGTTCTGGGACGAAGCGCTGCGGCGGATCGCGCCGGGGGCGCCCGATGCGCTCGATCATCTGGCCCCGCGGGACTTGGTGTCGGGCCGTGAAACCAGCGCCTTCGACGGCACGCGCGAGTTCGTGTTCCGCCATCACCTGCTGCACCAGGTCACCTACGACAGCGTCCTCAAGCGCGACAAGCGGGAGCAGCACCGGCAGACGGCCGACTGGCTGGTCGAGCGCAGCGGTGACCGGGCGAGCGAGTACTTCGGCCTGATCGCCAACCACTACGACTGCGCCGGCGACCACCCGAACGCGGTCGTCTACCTGCGCAAGGCGGCCGAGGATGCGGCCGCCAGCTATGCCAGCCACGGCGCGCTCGACTACCTCGGCCGGGCCCTGGCCCTGGTGCCGACCGACGATGCGGCGACCCGCTTCGCGCTGCTGCTGACGCGCTGCACCGTCTACAGCAACATCGGCCGGCGGGCGGAGCAGGGCGCCGACGTGACGGAGCTGGAGGCGCTCGCCGAGCAGCTGCAGGACGACGCCTTGCGCGCCCGCGCCGGCAGCCTGCGCGCTTCGCATGCGCTTGCAACGGGCGATTACCCCGGTGCCTGCACGGCGGCTTCTCGGGCGGTGGCCTGGGCCGAGGCCTCCGGCGTGCGGGCGGCGGCCCTTTCGGCGCGCTTTAACTGGGCGCGCGCCCTGCAGTTCCAGGGCGACTACGCGACTGCGCAAGAGCACATCGAGGAATCGCTGCGCCTGGCGCGCGAGCTCGGCGACCGGCGGGTCGAGAGCACGACGCTCGCCCAGCTCGGCATCGTCGCCTTCCAGCGCGGCCGTTACGGCGCTGCCCGCGGCTTCTACCAGCAGGCGCTCGTGATCGCCCGCCAGCTCGGCGACCGGGCCGTCGAGAGCCTGGCCGTCAACAACCTGGGCGAGACCGAGCGCCTGCTGGGCAACTACGAGGCGGCACTTCGCCTGTTCGAGGCGGGGCGGCAGGTCTGTCGTGAGATCGGCCAGCTCATGACCCATGCCTATCTGCTGTGCAACATGGCGCATGTCGCCTTACTGCAAGGCGGGGCAGCGGAATCGATCCGGTGGTCGGACGAGGCGCGCGAACTTGCCAGCGAGCTGGACGACCCCGACCTGCGCGCCAGCCTCCTCAGCACCCGTGGCCATGCGCATGCGGCGCTCGGTCAACCCGACGACGCGGCGGCCTGCTACCGTGAATCGGTGGCGATCTACCGACAGATCGGCCGGCCGACCATGCCGCCGGAGCCGATCGCCGGGCTGGCGCGGCTCGCGCTCGCGCGGGGCGAGGTGGCGGAGGCGGTGCGGCTCATGGAGGAGGTCGTGGCCCACTTCGACGCCGGCGGCACCGTCGACGGCACCGAGGACCCGCTCTGGATCCACCTGACCTGCCACCAGGTGTCGCGGGCGGCCGGTTCGACGCGTGCCGATGAGTTTCTGGCGACCGCCCACGGCTTGCTGATGCAGCGCGCCGAGCCGCTGGAGCCGGCCGAGCGCGCAACGTTTCTCGGGCTCGTGCCGTCGCACCGGGCGATCGTCGACGCCTGGGCCGCCGCCGCGATCGGCAGGGTGAAGGTCGACTGACGGCCTGTCGATCGGTCACGGTGGCATGCGCCGCCACGGGGGCGATTGCAAAGTCGCAGATTCGCACTCAACCGAAGAGGCCGCGATACCGCTCCCGCAACATGTTTTTCTGCACCTTGCCCATTGCGTTGCGCGGCAGTTCGTCGACGACGAACACCTGCCTGGGCACCTTGAAGTTGGCGATCCGAGTCTTGCAGGCTCGGATCATCTCGGCCGGCTCGGGCGGCGTCGAAGCGCCCGGCCGGGCGATGATGACGGCGACGACCGCTTCACCGAAATCCGGATGCGGCGCGCCGATGACGGCGCTCTCGGCCACGCCCGGCAACTCGTTCAGCACCCCTTCCACCTCGGCCGGGTAGACGTTGAAGCCGCCGGAGATGATGAGGTCCTTGCTGCGGCCGACGATGGTCAGGTAGCCGTCGGCGTCGAAGCGGCCGACGTCGCCGGTGCGGAACCAGCCGTCGGGCGTGAACTCGTCGCGAGTCTTCTCCGGCATGCGCCAGTAGCCGCTGAAGACGTTCGGGCCGGTGACCTCGATGGCGCCGGTCGCGGTCGGCAGGGCCTCGGCGCTGCCGCCGTCCGCGCCTTGATCGACGTTGCCGGTATCGGTAGAGGCGTCGACCGGGACCACTCGCACGCCGACGCCTGGCAGCGCAAAGCCCACCGTGCCGCCGCGCCGTTCGCCGTCCTCGGCGTGGTAGGGGTTGGAGGTCAGCATCACCGTCTCGCTCATGCCGTAGCGCTCGAGGATGGTGTGGCCGCTGCGTGCCCGAAATTCGCGAAAGACGTCGATCAGGAGCGGCGCCGAGCCGCTGATGAAAAGCCGCATCCGGCTGCAGACGCTGCGGTCGAAAGCCGCTTCCCGGAGCAGCCGGACGTAGAGCGTCGGCACGCCCATGAAGACGGTCGCGTCCGGCAGCCGGGCGATCACTGTTCGCGGGTCGAACTTCGAGAGCCAGATCATCTTGCTGCCGTTGAGCAGCGCGCCATGGGAGGCGACGAACAGGCCGTGCACATGAAAGATCGGCAGGGCGTGGATCAGCACGTCGCCCGGTTGCCAGCCCCAGTAGTCCTTCAGCACCTGGGCATTGCTCAGCAGATTGCCGTGCGACAGCATCGCGCCTTTGGCGACGCCCGTCGTGCCACTGGTGTAGAGGATCGCGGCCAAGTCCGACGCCTGGCGCACTGCCGGCGTGTGCCGGTCGCTCTGCGCCGCGGCGCGCTGCAGGAGGCTGCCGGTGCGGTCGTCGTCGAGAGTCAACACGTGGGCAGTGCCCGCGGTGAAGGCGAGCTTGCTCACCCAACCGAAATTTCGGCTCGAACAGACGACGACGCTCGGCTCGGCATTGCCGATGAAATAGCCGATCTCGCTTTGCTGGTAGGCGGGGTTCAACGGCAGGTAGACGAAGCCGGCGCGCAGCACGCCCAGGTAGAGGATGAGGCCCTCGACGGATTTCTCCGTCTGCACCGCGATGCGGGCTTCGGCCGGCAGTTCCAGCGACTCGAGCAGGTTGGCGAACATCGCGCTGCCGCGGTCGATGTCGCGCCAGGTGTAGTGGGCGAGGTCGCCGTCGGCGGATTCGATGGCGACGGCATCGAGATCGGCAGGGAAACCAGCGCGCAGGGCGCAAAAGAGGTTCGGGTTGTCGGTCGGCATGGCGCGGCGCGGGTGTCGTTCGTCGAAGTGTGAGCCATCGCCGCACCCGGCTGCTCCGTGCAAACGCCTATCGCGCGGACGGCGCGGCAGCATCCCGTCCCGACTTCTAGAATGCTCCGCTTTCCCCGAAACCCAGGCACTCATGAGCGACGAATCCACCACACCGTTCCTGTTCCGCCGGGCTTTCGCATGACCACCGGCGTCATCCGCATCCGCGGCGCCCGGCAGCACAACCTCAAGAACATCGACCTCGACATCCGCACCGGCGAGATGACGGTGGTGACGGGGCCGAGCGGGTCCGGCAAGTCGAGCCTGGTCTTCGACACGCTGTACGCAGAAGGCCAGCGCCGCTACGTCGAGACGTTCAGCGCCTACGCCCGCCAGTTCCTCGACCGGATGGACCGGCCGGCGGTCGACCGGGTCGACGGCGTGCCCCCGGCGATCGCCATCGACCAGACGAATCCGGTCCGGTCATCGCGCAGCACGGTCGGCACGATGACCGAGCTGAACGACCACCTGAAGCTGCTGTTCGCCCGCGCGGCGCAGCTTTTCGACAAGCAGACGGCGCGCGAGGTGCGCCACGACTCGCCGGAGACCATCTATGCCACGTTGATGGAGCGGACGGTGGCCGGCGACCCGCGCCTGGTGCTGACCTTTCCGGTCGAGCTGCCGGCGGCGACCGACGCGGCGCAGATCGAGCAATGGTTGTCGGCGAGCGGCTACACCCGTGTCCAGGCGGAGCGCGAAGTCGCCTCGCCGACCGGGCCAAGGAAGCTGCTCGACGTCGTCGCCGACCGGTTCCGCATCCAGGGCACCGAGAAGATCCGGGCGATCGAGGCGATCGAGACGGCGCTCAAACGCGGCAGCGGCCGGCTCAATGTGTACGTGCTCGGCGACGAGGGCGCGACGCCGGCGCTGTGGCGCTTCTCGACCGGCCTGCACTGCCCCGACAGCGACCTGCGCTATGCCGACCCGCAGCCGGCGCTCTTTTCCTTCAATTCGGCCTACGGCGCCTGCGAGACCTGCCGCGGCTTCGGCCGGGTGATCGGCGTCGACTATGGCCTGGTCATCCCCGACAGCAAGAAGACGCTGCGCTCCGGCGCGATCAAGCCGTTGCAGACGCCGGCCTGGAAGGAAAGCCAGGACGACCTGTTGAAGTACGGCGGCGAAGCGGGCATTCCCCGCGACACGCCGTGGAGCGCGCTGTCGGAGGCGCAGCGCCACTGGGTCATCGACGGCTCACCCGACTGGAAGGGCAACTGGAACAAGCAGTGGTACGGCATCAAGCGCTTCTTCGAGTATTTGGAGAGCAAGGCCTACAAGATGCACATCCGGGTGCTGCTGTCGAAATACCGCAGCTACACGCCGTGTCCGGTCTGCGGCAGCGCCCGGCTCAAGACCGAGTCGCTGCTCTGGCGGCTGGGTGAGAAGGCGGATGCCGACGCGGTGCTCGAACCCGGCAAGCGCTTCCTGCCGAAGGGCACCGACTGGTCGCGCGAGCAGGTGGAGGCGCTGCCGGGCCTGACCGTGCATGACCTGATGATCATCCCGATCGAGCGGCTGCACCGCTTCTTCGACCGGCTGACCTTGCCGTCCACCTTGCTCGACGATGCGCTCAAGCTGCTGCAGAACGAGATTCGCACCCGGTTGCGCTACCTCTGCGACGTCGGCATCGGCTACCTGACGCTCGATCGGCAGAGCCGCACCTTGTCGGGCGGCGAGGTCCAGCGGATCAACCTGACGACGGCGCTCGGCACCTCGCTCGTCAACACGATGTTCG
>CAXTDH010000064.1:0-10169 GCA_964242405.1 uncultured Rhizobacter sp.
CCGTGTTCAAACTGATCGGCCCCGCCCACAAGATCGTCGTAGAGGTCTCGGATGCTCCGACGGTCGCCGGCGTCACCTGTTATGTATCGCGGGCCAAGACCGGCGGCATCAAGGGCGCCGTCGGCCTGGCCGAGGACACATCGGACGCCTCGATCGCCTGCCGCCAGGTCGGCGCCATCAGTTTCGGCGGCGGGCCGCTCAAGGCGCAGGACGAAATCTTCAACGAGCGCCAGTCGATCCTCTTCAAGCGGCTGAGGGTCGTGCGGATGGTCGACCGGGCGCGCAACACGCTCGTCTACCTGACCTAGTCGGACAAGGTGATCGAGGGCTCGCCGAAGACCAGCTTGACCGCCGTGGCAGTCGACCGGTCGACGCCCATACCGGTCAAATAAGGCGCCACGGTCGAGCCGCTGAGCGCTGCGTTGCCGAGTGGATGCGGCTTCCTACCCAGACAGACTGACGCTGGCGGGCGGGTGGTGGCCTGCGCTGGCGCTCGGCTTGCTGGTGGTCGTCGTCGTCATCGTCGTCGTCGCCACCCTTGCCGTCGGTCGCTCACGGCGGGGCCGACGCCATGGCGGCTCCATCGAAGCCGAGCGAGCGGCGGGCAAGGCGAACATGCGCAGCCTGATGAACGCCCTCGGCGACGGTGTTTTCGTCGCCCAGGAGTACCGTTTCGTCTTTGCCAATGCGGCCCTGCCGGCGATGCTCGGCTTTGCCGCCGACGAGTTCGTCGACATCCCGTTCGCGCGCGTCGTCGCCCCGGAGACGCTGCCGCTCTGGAACCTGCGGTTCGCGCAGCGGATCGGTCGAGGCGTGGAGCCGCCACGCGCTTACGAGGTGCGCTTCCTCACGAAGCACGGTACCGGCTCCATCCTGCTCGAACTGGTCGCGACCCGTTCGACCTACCTGGGCAGGCCGGCAGTGATCGGCGTGCTGCGCGACATCACCGACCGCAAGAAGATCGCCGACGAACTCGACCGGCACCGCAACGAGTTGGCCGATCTGGTGGAGCAGCGAACCTCGGCACTCCGCACCGCGCTCGCGGCCCGGCAGGAGGCCGATGACTTCACACGGCTCGTGGCCGACAACATCCCGGGGCGGATCGCGTATCTCGACTCCGAGTGGCGCTGCCGCTTCGTGAACCGAGGCTATTGCGAATGGCTCGGCAAGGAGCCGGCGCAATTGCTGGGGCAACCGGCATCGGCCATCTTCGGCCCCGAGCAGTTCGGCGCGGCCAGCATACGGATCGAGGCGGCCCTGCGCGGCGATGCGCAGCGTTTCGAGCAGGACGAAGCCGATGCCGCCGGCATCGAGGAGCAGACGACCCTGCTCCAGCTGGTGCCCGACCGGCGCGACGGTACGATCCGCGGCATCTTCCTCCTCGCGCTCGACGTCAGCGAGAGCCGACGAGCGAAGCAGTCGCTCGAACACCTCAACCAGGAGCTGGTGCGGGCGCTGGACCGGGCCGAAGCCGCCGGACGGGCGAAGGGCGCGTTCCTCGCGAACATGAGCCACGAGATACGCACGCCGATGAACGCCATCATCGGCCTGACCCATCTGCTGCGCCGTGACAACGTCGAAGGCGTGACTGCGGAACGGCTTTCGCGGGTCTCCGACGCCGCTCGCCACCTGTTGGAACTCGTCAACGACATCCTCGACCTGTCGAAGATCGAGTCGGGCAAGCTGGTGCTCGAGCAGGCCGACTTCACGCTCGATTCCCTGCTGACGCGGGCCTGCGCGCTGGTCCACGATGCGGCTCGCGAAAAAGGTCTGGAGATCGTCATCGACACCGACCATGTGCCCGGCCTGCTGCGCGGCGACCAGACCCGGTTGTCGCAGGCGCTGGTGAACCTGCTCGGCAACGCCGTCAAGTTCACCGAGCGAGGGTCGGTGACGGTCGTCAGCTCGCTCATGGCGCCGGCGAACAACCAGGTGGATCTGCGTTTCGAGGTTCGCGACACCGGCCTGGGCATTTCGCCTGACCGGCTCGGCCGCCTGTTCACCGCTTTCGAGCAGGCCGACCCCTCCACGACCCGACGCTACGGCGGCAGCGGCCTCGGCCTGGCCATCACCCGCCACCTGGCGCAGCTGATGGGCGGTGATGCAGGCGCCAGCAGCGAGCCCGGCGCCGGCAGCCGCTTCTGGTTTACCGCCCGCCTCGCCTCCGTCGAATCGGAAGCACCAGAGGAGCGTGAACCGCTGCTCGCAGGGCGGCGGGCGCTGCTGGTGGACGACCTGCTCGAAGCCCGCGTGGCGCTCAGCCAGATGCTGCGCCGGCTCGGCCTGCGAACCGATGCCGCCGCGACGGGAATCGAGGCCGTGTCGGCCGCCGCAGCCGCGAGTGCCATCGGCGATCCGTACGACATCGTCCTGCTCGACTGGTTGATGCCGGGCACCGATGGCGTCGCGACCGTGCAACAGCTGCTGGCGCAAGACTCCGAGCACCCACCCGCCTGCATCATCCTCAGCGTCGAAGCCGGCGCGCCCGGCGTTCGGGAGGCGGCCGTCGAGCTCGGCATCACGAGCCTTCTGCAGAAACCGGTATCCATTGCGATGCTGCATCGTCAGCTGATGCAGCAGCTGGTCGACCGACGACCCGAGTCGCGCCCCGCCGGCCTGGATCTGCTGTCCGAGGGCACACTGCGCGGCGAGCACGGCGGCGCGCGGGTGCTGCTTGCCGAAGACAACCCTGTCAACCAGGAGGTCGCGACCAGCCTGCTGCGCCTTGCCGGCCTGAGGGTCGACGTTGCCTGCAACGGTCGCGAAGCGGTGGCGATGGCGAGCGCCACGAACTACGCCTTGATCCTCATGGACATGCAGATGCCGGAACTCGACGGCATCGGCGCGACCAAGCTGCTGCGCGCCCAGGTCGAGACGGCCCGGACACCGATCATCGCCATGACCGCCAACGCCTATGTCGACGACCGCAAGGACTGTATGGCCGCCGGCATGAACGACTTCCTGAGCAAGCCGGTCGACCCGCCGGTGCTCTACGACATGCTGACGCGTTGGCTGCGCGTCTCGATGATCCGGACGGCACCGGACGGCGGCGCGCCGACGGCCACTGCCACGAGCCCCACCGAGGTCTCGTTGCCGCAGCTGCCCGGCCTCGATGTCGTCATCGGCCAGGCCTGCTTCGCCTACGACGCCGGCTTCTACCGCGTCGGGTTGCGTCGCTTCGCTGACTTGTACGCGCATGGCGACACGGTGATCGACGATGCGCTCGCCGCCTACCGGGAGCGGGGCGTCGCCCTGCCCCGCAAACAGCTTCGCCAGGCTTTGCATTCGTTCGGCGGCGCCAGCGCCTCGGTCGGGGCAAGGCAGCTCGCCGATGAGTCCGTGAACCTCGGCGAACGGCTCGTCGAGACCGACGCCGACGGTGCTCCTCGCGACGACGACCCATCGATCGCCCGTCGACTGAGCGACCTGCAACTCGACCTTCGCGAGCTGGTCCGGGGGTTGGAGGCGTCGCTGAGCGATGCCTGAGGGCGCTGACGGCATCAGCAACTCCTGGCCTCGTGCGCACGGACCAGCAGCGACGCGACGCAGCTCGACAAAGCGCGTCGATGAGCCGACGAATCCAACGAACTCACCACGATGACGGGTCGAGCCGATCGACCCTCCTGTATGACACTTCCACCATGACGCTGGCTATCGCTCACCTGCAGAGCTGGATCGGCAGGACCGACTCGCACATCGACGTGGCCAGCGCCACGCCGCTGCAAGCGCTGGCGGCGACGCTGGACCGCGATGACCCTGCCCCGCAGCCAGGCGATCCGATCCCGCCGTGCTGGCACTGGTTGTACTTTCTGCCGCTGCACCGGCAATCGGAGATAGGCGCCGACGGGCATCCGAAACGCGGCGGCTTTCTCCCGCCCGTCCCGCTGCCGCGCCGCATGTGGGCCGGCAGCCGGATCGAGTTCCAGCGCCCGCTGATGGTGGGAAGCACCATTCGCCGCGACTCGCGCATCCTCGACGTCAGCGCCAAGGAAGGCCGCAGCGGAACACTGGTTTTCGTGCGGGTGCGCCATGAAATCAGCGACGAAGGCGGTGTTGCGCTCGTCGACGAACACGACATCGTCTATCGCGACAATCCGAAGCCGGGCGACCCCGTGCCCCCGGTGCAGGCCGCGCCTGGCGCCCCTGACTGGATCAGAACCATAGTGCCCGACGATGTGCTGCTGTTCAGGTACTCGGCATTGACCTTCAATGGCCACCGCATCCACTACGACCGGCGTTATGTCACCGAGGTCGAGGGCTATCCGGGCCTGGTCGTGCACGGGCCGTTGCTCGCCACGCTGCTGCTCGATCTGCTGCGGCGGAGCATCGCCGATGCGAGCGTGGCGCGCTTCGCATTCCGGGCTGTGAAGCCGACCTTCGACGTGGCGCCGTTCCAGGTCTGCGGCCGCCGCGCCGAGGGCGGCAAGACAATCCGGCTATGGGCCCAGCACACCGACGGCGCACTCGCCATGGACGCGACGGCCACCCTGGCCTGACCGGCCACAAGACCAAGGAAACATCATGTTGAACCGAATCGACGAACACCAGGACATCCGCGATGCCGTGCGGGCCCTGTGCAGCCAGTTTCCCGACGAGTACTTCCGCAAGGTCGACGAGCAGCGCGCCTATCCGGAGACGTTCGTCGATGCGCTCATGAAGGCCGGTTGGCTGGCCGCGATGATCCCGGAGGCGTACGGCGGCACCGGCCTGGGGTTGACCGCGGCATCGGTCATCATGGAGGAGATCAATCGCTCGGGCGGCAATTCCGGAGCGGTGCACGGCCAGATGTACAACATGGGCACCCTGCTGCGCAGCGGCAGCAAGGCGCAGAAGGAAAAGTACCTGCACCGCATCGCCGAGGGCAAGCTGCGCATCCAGTCGATGGCGGTGACCGAGCCCACGACCGGCAGCGACACGACGAAGATCAAGACGACCGCCGTCAGGAAGGGCGATCGTTACGTCGTCAACGGGCAAAAGGTCTGGATCTCGCGGGTCCAGCATTCCGACCTGATGATCCTGCTGGCACGCACCACGCCGCTGGCAGACGTGATGAAAAAGTCCGAGGGGATGTCGGTCTTCATCGTCGAATTGAAAGATGCCATCGGCAAGGGCATGACGGTCCGGCCGATTCCTAATCTGGTGAACCACGAGACCAACGAACTCTTCTTCGACAACCTCGAGATCCCGGTGGAGAACCTGATCGGCGAAGAAGGCAAGGGGTTCAAGTACATCCTCGACGGCCTGAACGCCGAGCGCGCGTTGATCGCCGCCGAGTGCATCGGCGACGGTTATTGGTTCATCGACCGGGCAACGAAGTACGCCAACGAGCGCGTCGTCTTCGACCGGCCGATCGGCAAGAACCAGGGCGTGCAGTTTCCGATCGCCGATGCCTACATCGAAATCGAGGCTGCGAACCTGATGCGCTTCAAGGCCTGCGAGCTGTTCGACGCCAACCAACCGATGGGGGCGCAGGCCAACATGGCCAAGTACCTGGCTGCCAAAGCTTCCTGGGAGGCAGCCAACGTCTGCATGCAGACCCACGGCGGGTTCGGCTTCGCGACCGAATACGACATCGAGCGCAAGTTCCGCGAGACGCGGCTGTACCAGGTGGCGCCGATCTCGACCAACCTGATCTTTTCCTACGTCGCCGAGCACCTGCTGGGCCTGCCGCGCTCGTTCTGAGGAGGCCGTTGTGAGACCGTTGGAAGGCATGACCGTCGTCACCCTGGAGCACGCGATCGCGGCGCCGTTCTGTACCCGCCAGCTCGCCGACCTGGGCGCGCGGGTGATCAAGATCGAGCGCCCCGGCAGCGGCGACTTCGCCCGTGGCTACGACGAGCGGGTGCGCGGAATGGCGTCGCATTTCGTCTGGACCAATCGTTCCAAGGAGAGTCTGACCTTGGACGTCAAGCACGCTGCAGCCGGGAAGGTACTCGGCCAGCTGCTGGAAAAGGCGGACGTCCTGGTGCAGAACCTGGCGCCCGGCGCCGCTGCACGTCTGGGCCTGTCGCACGAGGCCCTGCGCGAAAGGCACCCCGGCCTCATCGTGTGCGATATTTCCGGGTACGGCGACAACGGGCCGTATCGCGACAAGAAGGCCTACGACCTGCTGATCCAGAGTGAATCCGGCTTTCTCTCCGTCACCGGTTCGGCCGAGGAATCGGCCAAGGCCGGCTGCTCGATCGCCGACATCGCTGCCGGCATGTACGCCTATACGAACATCCTCGCCGCCATCATCCAGCGGGGGCGCACGGGCAGGGGATGCCGCATCGACGTATCGATGCTCGAGAGCATGGTCGAGTGGATGGGTTACCCGCTGTACTACGCCTTCGACGGTGCGACGCCGCCACCCCGGGCAGGCGCAGCGCATGCCACCATCTACCCGTATGGGCCGTTCAGCGCCGGGGACGGCAAAACGGTGATGCTGGGCCTGCAGAATGAGCGTGAATGGCGCGCGTTCTGCCAGAAGGTGCTGATGCGGCCCGAACTGGCGACCGACGAGCGCTTCGCGTCCAACTCCAGACGCACGGCGGCGCGAACCGAATTGCGCGCGATCATCGTCGAAGCCTTCGCGTCGATGACGGCGGAACAGGTCATTGCCCGGCTCGACGATGCCCAGATCGCGAACGCCCACATGAATGACATGCACGACGTGTGGCAGCATCCTCAACTGAAGGCACGGGGCCGTTGGACTGAGGTGGACACGCCCGCCGGGCCCGTTCCCGCCCTGATGCCGCCGGGCGTCGCCATCGACCCGCGCATGGATGCCGTGCCCAGGCTGGGCCAACACACCGATGCGATCGTCTCCGAGCTCGGCTGGTCCGGTCAGGACATCGAGGCGCTGCGCGCGTCGGGCGCCATCTGACTGGCCAGCCCGGAGGGACTCGAACCCCCGACATCCGACTTAGAAGGTCGGTGCTCTATCCAGTTGAGCTACGGGCTGCGCGGGCTCTTTTGCTGAACGTCATGGTCGGGGCGGTGGGATTCGAACTCACGACCTACTGGTCCCAAACCAGTTGCGCTACCAGGCTGCGCTACGCCCCGAACCGCGGATTCTACTCACAGCCGTTTGGCGGCCGAACCGGGCGCCTCGAGCAGCAGCTGATTCGCCACCGCGACGCATTGCTGGATGTGCTGCTCGCACACGTACTTCAACGACGAAAAGGTCAGCGCCGCCGACACCGCCTGGCCGACGACCGGCACATACTTGGCCGCCTGTTGCGTCGTCAGGCGAACACCTACCAGCTTGAGCAGCCGCATCACCAGGTCGCGGGTCACCAGCCGGCCGACCAGCATGCCGCCGCCCGCCGAAATCGCCTTGTAGACGACGACCCGGCGATCGGGGGCCAACCGCTCGACCTGCTCCGGCGTGAGGCCGAAGGCCTGGTTGATCTCGGGAATGAGCTTGAGCAGCACCGCGACGTCGGTCACCCAGTCCATCCCCGGAATGGGCACGACCGCGACACCGGCGGCCAGCAGCGAACGCCGGTTCACGAGCCGGCGGCAGTGCCGCACCACCGACTCGATCTCCATCGGCGTATCCGGCACCAGCACCCAAGCCGCTGGCGCCGCGGCGCCAGCGGCCGCGCCCACGCCACGAGCGCGTCCGAAAATCAACTGACCCTCGAGCTGCTCAGCTTGCTGACGATGAACAGCAGGATGACCGCTCCGATGATGGAGGCGATGAAGCCGGCCGGTTGACCGTCCGAGTACCAACCCATGGCCTTGCCGGCGAACCCGGCGATCAGCGAGCCGGCGATGCCGAGTGCGGCGGTCAGGATGAGGCCGAGTTTCTGTTCACCCGGCAGCAGGGCCCGGGCGATCAAGCCGATCACGAAGCCGATGATGATCATCCAAACAATAGTCATGTGGTTCTCCTGATTGCGAAGGTCGCTCACCGCGACGCGGCGGGTCAATGTAGTCGACTTCCAGGGGAGCCCAAGCGCGGCGATCACGCCGTGGCCCTGTCGGACGAGGCCAGCACCCCCTCGATCCGATGGACCCCCTCCTGACCGCTAGCCGCCCCGCCGCAAGGTGGAGGGCGTGTCAGGACGAGAGCTGCGCCCAGGCCTTGTCGAGCCGTTTGACGCTGACCGGCTGCGGCGTGCGCAACTCCTGCGCAAACAGGCTCACCCGCAACTCCTCGATCAGCCATCGGAATTCATCCAGGCGCGGATCGGGTACCGCCTTGCGCTCACCGAGATAGCGCCAGAAGCGGGACTCGAGCGGGCGCAGTTCGGCCAGGCGCTGGGCATCGCGGGCCGGGTCGCTGCGCAGCTTCTCCAGGCGCATGACGATGCCGCGAAGGTAGCGCGGCAGATGCGCGAGTTGCACCCACGGCGTACTCGTCAGGAAGTGCTTCGGCACCAGGCGGGCGAGTTGCGCCGTGATGTCGTCGGTCACCTCCTTGGGCGGCCGGGCGTCCTTCAACTTGCGGCCGGCAGCGATGAATTCAGTCAGGATCACCGCCGCGCTGCGGGCGATCTCGTGGGCGATCAAGGTCAGGCGGCCGCGGCCTTCCTCGATGCGCCGGCCGAAGGCTGCAGCATCGGTGGGCAAGGGGTCGGCGAGGAAGGCGCGGTCGAGTGCGAGGTCGATGATCTGGCTGCGCAGCTCCTCGACGCTGCCGCCGCCGCTGCCATCGCTGCCCCGGCCGACCTGCAGGTAGGCGACCGCCATCTTCTGCAGGTCGGGGACGTTCTTCTCGAGGTACTTGAGCGCATCCTTGATCTGCAGCGCGACCAATCGTCGCAGGCCGGCCCGGTGCAGTCGGCGGGCCATGTCCGGTTCGTCGAAGACCTCGATCTCGACATGCGTGTCACGATCGACCAGCGCCGGAAAGCCGACCAGCGCCTGGCCGCCCTTGCGGATTTCCATCAGTTCGGGCAACTCGCCGAACGTCCAGGCGGTGTAGGTTGCGGGCGGTGCGGCGGTTGGTGGCAGGACAGCCCCGTTCCGCTCCATCGACCTCGCGGCCGAGGACGCCGCCGCCGATGTCGGCGTCGATGTCGCCGACCTGCCGGACGCGCCACCGACGGGCCACGCCGGCCCGGCCGCGGCCGCATCGCCCGCGACCGTCTGCACGCTCGCTGCCTGCTTCAGCACCGCGAGCGCCTGGAAAGCAGACCGGGCCTGGCCACCCAACTCCGCCTTCAAGGCCGCGATGTTGCGCCCGCTGCCCAGCTGTCGCCCCTGTTCGTCGACGATCCGGAAGTTCATCAGCAGGTGCGGCGGCAGCTGCTCGAGCTTGAAATCCGCCCGCTTGACTTCGACCTGGCTTTCGTCGCGAGCCGCTTTCAGCAGAACGTCCATCAGGCTCCCCTGACCGAACGCCGCACCGGCGATGAACCGGTCGACGAACTCGGGCAGCGGCACCAGGCGCGAGCGGGCCCGCTGCTGCAGCGTCTTGACCAGCGCCAGCACCTTCTCCTTGAGCATGCCGGGGACCAGCCACTCGCAGCGCTCGTCCACGACCTGGTTGAGCGAATAGATCGGCACGGTAACGGTGACACCGTCCTTCGGGTCGCCCGGTTCGTGCAGGTAGCTCGCAGTGCAATCGACGCCGCCGAGCCGGATCGTCTTCGGGAACGCCGAGCTGGTGATGCCCGCGGCCTCGTGGCGCATCAATTCCTCGCGGGTCAGCAGCAGCAGGCGCGGCTGGCGACGAACCTCGTCGCGGTACCAACGCTCCAGGCTGGCGCCGCTGCACACGTCGGCGGGCAGTTGCTGGTCGTAGAAGGCGTAGATCAGTTCGTCGTCGACCAGCACGTCCTGGCGGCGCGACTTGTGCTCGAGCTCCTCCACCTGGGCGATCAGCTTGCGGTTGGCGGCGATGAACGGGAGCTTGGTATCCCATTCGCCGGCGACCAAGGCTTCACGGATGAAGATCTCCCGCGCCGCCGGCATGTCGACGTTGCCGAAGTTCACCCGCCGGTTGCTGTAGATCACAAGGCCGTAGAGCGTCGCCCGCTCGAGCGCAATCACCTCCGCCGCCTTTTTTTTCCAATGCGGTTCGAGCAGCTGCGTCTTGATGATGTGGCCGGCGATCCGCGGCAGCCACTGCGGCTCGATCGTCGCGATGCCGCGGCCGAACAGGCGCGTCGTCTCGACCAGTTCGGCGCTGACGATCCAGCGGCCTGGCTTCTTCGACAGGTTGGCGCCCGGGTGCT